>JAHFAF010000281.1 GCA_023250715.1 Pseudobdellovibrionaceae bacterium
ATCTCCATGCCGGCGGTTGCCGACACCAGGCAAGAGAATGGGAGAAGTAGAGGAGATCGTTCCTCAGGTAATCTAGCCTTCCCCCGTCGATGTCTTGCAAGGGAACTACTCGCTTCGGGTTTCCCGTCGCATCGAGCTCCGTTAAAATGAGATAATGGGAGCCCATGTTTAAGTCTTCGCGGTTAAATACGCTCACCGGAAATTGTCCGAAGACTTTTCCGATTCTTAAAGCCATCTCGGAAGGAGTGAGAGCGATGCCAGAGATGAGAGAAAACACCAAACCCGTTGCTCCGGTAATTAAGAGGGGGTTCCATTTTTCTTCAGTTTCCTGTGCGCGAAAGGGATACGCCAAGGCCATGGTCCACCAGACTAATTCTTGAAGTGGCAGGTATTGCAATTCTAAGACGACAATAGAAACGAGAAAGAAAATAAGCCCTTGAATCACGACAAAAATTCTTCCCGCACGGAAAAACATCAGAGGGAAAAGAAAGAGCTCCCAGGTGGCCTGCACAAAAAGGGCGAGCGTGCAGCCCCAATGGTAGAGGGTAGGGTGATTTAATCTGATCGCGTGAAAGAACCAATAGAACTGAGATAGATAGGGTGTGTCCAACATGACTTGAAGTACCTGTCCCTTTTTCCAAAGGGGATCAGCAAAGTGGTAGCTCACGGCGGAAAAGCAAACGCCCCAAAAGAAAAGAACAAGCAGAAATCTTATTTGTCCCAGGGAGCAAACATTGGAGAGTCGATAGAGCGATCTCATTTGTTTCTTCCAGCGGGGGTCTTGGAGAAGTTTTTCATCCACGCTGAACGCTTCCCCTGCTCCGAGAAGAAGAAGGCCCCAGAGATTGATGAGACTTACTTGGTCGCCAAGGTTTCCGGCGAGTGGGGGAAAGAGAAGAAATAGGCCCAGTGCCACCAGTGCAAAAGGCGTGAGAAATCCAATAAAAATTAAGAGCCCGAGAAAGGCGCACAGGATCCACGTGGGAAAGTAGGAGTAGGGTTGATTCTGAAGAATGGCAAAGCCCGAGATATCGGCATAGCGGTGAAAAACCAAAAGGCCGAAAGCCATTCGGCAAAAGGCCACCCTCTTTTTCAGGCTTCCTTGAGAACTTTCGCAGGAAAAGGGGGAGAAGAAATTCATTTCTTCTTAGGTTAACAGTGGGAAGGGGACGGAAGCAAATGAGCGCTCAAGCGTCACGAGGCCTTCCGTCTTGTCAAAAAAGCGCGAAGGTGTTCTGCTTATTTTTAGGCCCATGAGACCAGAAGACATTCAAAACACCGTCGCACGCTACGAAAAAAGGCACCTGGCCTTTGGAAATTCCCCCGAGGCATTGGGTTGGGTAAATGATGAACGCTGTGCCATTCGCCATGCGGTATTTGCGGAAAGTATCTTAAAAACTCGAGCAAGCTCCGTTCTCGATGTGGGATGTGGGTTGGCGCATTTTTACGACTACCTGCGTATAAATGGCTGGAGCGGAAGTTACACGGGCGTCGATCTGATGCCGGGCTTTTTAGAAATAGCCCGTTCCTCCCACCCTGAGGCTACTCTGATAGAAGGGGAGTTCGGGCGGACGGAATTTCCACTGAAAAGTTTTGATTTCGTCGTGGCGTCGGGGATTTTTAATTCAAAGCTTCTTAAGGCGGATAATCACGATTACATCCAGCGCACGATGGAAAAAATGGTTGGGTTAGCGAGAATTCAAGCGGCTTCGGATTTTCTAAGCGATGAAGTCGAGTACACAACGCCCGATCTCTGGCATACGGAGAGCCATTGGGCGTTGGAAATGGCAAAGGGGCTTTCTACTCGAGTGATTTTAAGGGCGGATTACATGCCGTTTGAGTACGCCCTCTTTTTGTTTCCTAATGACAAGACGACGGAAAAAACGCTCTATCAGGATTTCAAAACTCCATGATCATCGACGGCCTCACCCACATTACGTCGGATGGAAGATGGATCGACGGAAAGTCGGATGCTTCGCTTGAAAACTTACTTCAAAACATGGAGGAAGCCCGAATAGAAAAAGCCATCGTGTGTGGACTTCCTGAGGGAATTTCCTCGGAAGGGCTAGCATCTATTACGGCACCCCATGCGGCTCGCTTTTTTATTTTTTCCGCCCCACCCATCCATCGGCCGGCGGACTTAGAGCCTTGGTTTGAAAACTCAAAAAAAAATCGCACGGTTGGGATTAAGATTCATCCGCGAGAAGGCAAGTACTCTCTAGACGCGCGTGAAGTAAGTGCCGCGGTGGATCTAGCGGTTCGGCGCGGGATGCCCATTCTGCTTTGCGGTTTTCCAGGCGGTTCGAGCGAAGTCCTTCCCCATCAAGTGCTAGGAAAATGGGCAGACTGCTATCCTGAGGGAACATTTATTCTGGCGCATGCGGGCAGCCATCGAATTCTAGATGCCTGGCACATGGCGCGCTCCAGAGAAAACGTCTATTTGGATCTTTCCCACACCCTTTCTTATTACTTGGGCTCGAGCGTGGAGAAGGACATCGGCTTTGTAGCGCGAAGACTGGATAAAAGAGTGCTTTTTGGCTCCGACTTTCCGGAGTACTCGCCCGCTCAAGCAATTCAAAATCTAGAGCGATGCCTTAGCGACTGGCCCGACGCCGATAGGGCTGCGATCTATGGGGGGAATTGGAAAAACATTCTCCTGAAGCATCAGTGGTGGAAAGACCAAACACTGTAACATTGATAGAGAGACAATTATTGGCCAGCAAAAAGCCCACTGGCGAGGACGCACAAGGAAGGAACCGGAGGCGTGCCCATAGGCACGTCGAGGATTTCGACCGCGGAGGACGAAGTCCAGAGGGCTTTGCAGCGGTCAAGAATGGCTCTGTATCGATGTTACAGTGTTCAGCCCTGTCCCGCTCGGTAAGTTCTCTGTGACGGATCATTGACCCGAAACTCTTCGACACTCTTTGGTGGAACGGACCAGAACCCCAAAACCTGGGCGAGCTTCGATTCCATTTCGACTTTCCCTTTAAGTAAAGCAGGGTAATCGATCTGTTGCTTGATAAAAGGCCGCGTGTACTGGTGATTGATCCCTCGTCGAATCGTAGGCCCGAGATTGGTTCCAGCGCGGTGCCAGAGATTGGAGTCAAAAAAGATGATAGAGCCCGCCGGGCATCGCAACTGAACTTCATTCGCCCGCAGAAACTCTTCACTAGGGGTTTCTGCCGAAAGGTGGCTTCGGGGAACCACCCACGTCGCGCCCGACTCTTCCGTAAAATCATCCACGGCAAGGAAAGCATTGAGGCTTAAGGGTTGTGTCGATAAAAAATCCTTAGCGAAATCTTTGTGGAACCTCCCTTGGTGATGTGACACTTGTGGAAAAACGATAAGCCCGTTCTGAAGGTGCAGAATGGCGGTTTCCCCGATTACTCTCGCGACCACCTCCAGAATTTCCGAATGGGTGATGAGCTCAAAGAAGTACGGGTCTTCCGCCATCATCGTGCGAAGGCAACCGTAGTCTCCCATTCTGGAGAGTAGATCCGCGCCAAAACTCTCAAGCTGCCTCTTCCACGAGAGATCCATCTTAGAGCGTAAGCTTTCGCAGAAGGCAGATGTAAATACATTACGTCGAATGAAGTAGCCTTTTTGGAAAAGGCTTTCAAAGTCCCTGTCAGGCATTCAGCCTCTCATCGATCAAGAATAGCGGACGAGCTTTCACCTGATCGAAGGTCTTCCCGAGGTATATTCCCAAGATGCCAAGAGACATTAAAATAAGTCCAGTAGAAAAAAGGACCAACACCATTAAAGAGGTCCACCCCTCGAGAGGGCGAGAAAGAAAGAAATAGCGGGTCACAAGATATAGTATGGAAAATGTAGAAAGAATGAAAAAGAGAAACCCAATTTGCACCGAAAGATAGAGGAGCTTGTCCGATTGAGAAACGATTCCGTCCAGCCCATGGTTGAGAATTTTTCTCAAGGTATAGGAACTCTTTCCGTAGGGTCTCTGCCGATGTTCGACTGGGATGGTGACCGAGGAAAACCCAAGCCACCTCAAAATCGTAAGGTAATGTCGCTGATAATCATTCACTCGCAAAAACGCATCGACGACTTTTCTCGTGATCATGGAATAGACACCCACATCGGTGTTCATCTTGTAATTGCGATCGTCGATGAGCTGATTAAAAATCAAGCTGAATAGGAAAGCGAAAAAGTTTTTCAAAGGAGGGTGTGCGCGAGCTGATTTTTTCGTTAGGACTACATCAAAACCCTCGAGGGATTTCTGATAAAGGTCTTTTAAGTACTTAGGATCGTCTTGAAGATCGCAATCCAATAGCGCAACTCGTTTTCCACGCGCGGCGCTCAAGCCCGCCGTGATGGCCTGGTGTTGCCCAAAATTTCTACTAAGGCGGATTCCTTTTATTCGGGGATCTTTTTCACACTGCTCGCGAATTTTTCCCCACGAGCCGTCAGGGCTGCCGTCCTCGACTAGAATGATTTCAAAATTCGGGGTGAACGTCTCGATAGTGGAGCGAATTCCCTCGACGAGCTCGTCGACGCACGGCTCCCCAAGATAGACAGGGCTAACGATAGAGAGATCAGGGGAATTCACGTTCGCAAAACGTAACAGCTGGGCAATGGGTAGTAAATGGACTGGGGTGCACGCTGTGTGTCATACGAGAGAATGGACTTGAACCGGGGGTCCATTACACTAAGGCACTGTGTTTGCTCGGGACGTGAAATTATTTCAGCTAGAGAGTGGGAGTCTTCCCACCTCGGAGACCATTCGCGAGATGCGATGTAATCTTCAAGGGGGCGATGTCTACATTGCAAAAAAGATAGTGCCGGAAGATCAAATCCGAAAGATAAAGAGTTATCTTTCCCAGATCGGCCGCTCTTCGCTGCCTAACTACGAGAAAATCGAGGCCGGCTGCCCCAACTCTCATCGTCTAAATACCCATGATCCCAGGGCCTATGTCCAGGGGTGTTTCCACCAATTTGTTTTCTATCCGTGGAATCAAGATGTGTTCGCGTTTTTCGATCTCTTCCAACAAATTTTCCATACGAAAAATCTTTTGAATGAAATTCCCAAGGAAAAGTTTCTTGGGACGCAGCCCGAAGAAGGTTGCACGAGCAGGCTTGCGTTTCAGTTTTATCCAAAAGGAAAAGGCCGTTTGAATAAACACCGAGACCCGGTCGACTTTCATCAGCTAGTCGTTCCCTTGCTTCTTCTTTCGAAGAAGGGGGAGGATTTTTCTACCGGGGGTGGGTATCTCGAGCGTGAGAGGGGCGAGAAGATTTGGCTTGAGGAAGTGGGCGAGCCTGGAGATGTAGTTTACGCCAATGCTCAGATCCCTCATGGGGTGGAACCAATTGATCCGGGATCGAGTGCCGATTGGCTGGATTTTCAGGGGCGATGGATTGCTATTTTTGCGGTGAACAAGCTTCATGGCAACGCGAAAGTCGGCAATGCCACGGACCTCGAAGGGTAAATAGAAGATGCAAGCTTGGGAAAAATTGGGAAGGGTGTTGGCACCTAATCCGGAAATTCCTTGGCTCGTTTCTCATGTGGGTGCTTCCTTCGCTCTTCCTAACGAAGAGTCCCCTTCCTCTTTCGATCTCTACGTGACCGGACGGGATAAGGAAAACCGCTCTCTTATCGGTAGAGCACTGCTCGATTTAGAAAGTCCAAATAAAATAAAAACAGTTGAGACAGCGCCTGTACTAACCCTGGGGGAGAGGGGTGCTTTTGATGAGAATGGGACTTCTTATCCTTGGCTCATTCGAGAGCGAGGAGAGACTTTTCTTTTTTACACGGGTTGGGTGCCCACGGTTTTGACCCCCTTTCAAAACCACTTGGGGCTAGCTAGGAAGAATGAAGAGGGGAATTTTTCTAGGGTCTCACGAGCTCCCATTCTATCTCGAGACAACGAGGATTTTCTTTCCATCGGCTCGGCGTGCGTTCTCAAGGAAGAGGGAACTTGGCGTATGTGGTACACGAGCTTTTTGAGCTGGGGGAAGGAAAGGGGAGACCCT
>JAHFAF010000282.1 GCA_023250715.1 Pseudobdellovibrionaceae bacterium
TTCCAAGGCGGCAAGGTCTTTTTTATTCCGCCGAAACAATTCTTTGCAAATGGCGGAGTCTCCTTGGCAGATCGAAAAGACGGACTCGCGCTTGTTTATCACTCCGTCGTCTGCGATCTCTCGAATGGCAGTTGAAAGCAAGTTTTGAATTCTTTTACTTCCCGCGAAGCTTAAGTTACAAGGGTGGGAGGGGGAGAATATGAAAAACTTTGTTGCTTTGTGGCTCTGTTCCATAACTTCGCTCGGAAATTTGGCACTGGCGGACCAATCCTACCCGATGATTTGTCAGGGAGGGGCCGGGATGTACGGTCCGGTGGATGCGTTGACCTTAGACGGAAAAACGTCCGCAAGAATTAAACTAACTTTTAAGCGCGGGCAGACGGCTCGAAATCCCCTTCCCGGAGAATGTGTGTGGATGGATCGGGCGATTCGTTCGGACGAGCCCAATCGCCTCTCCTACCTCACTGCGGGAAATCAGTCGGTGTCCATCACGCACAACGGGATAGTCTCGGGAAATGGCCCGGTAAAGTATTTGATAGACGGACTAGTTCAGCGAAAATATTTCTATGTGCATGTGTATCAGGTGTCCGTGCCCACTTTTGAACCGTTTTTCAATGTCACACGCTTGGGGCCGTAAATAAAAGGAATAGATCGTGGGCGGTGTAGGGATGTCCTTCGCGGCCCTCAGGGCCGCTGCGCACCGCCGGTGAAATCTCGCCTTCCAATATCTTTGATTTCAATTCACGGCTCTCGCTGCGGGATTTCCCTTCGATCCCTACAGCAAACGCTCACGCGTTTGCGCATCTGATCACCCAGTTGCGCTGCAACTGGGCGGTGTAGGGATCGAACCTACGACCTCAAGCTTCGGAGGCTTGCGCTCTATCCAACTGAGCTAACCGCCCTTAAGAAGCAATCCGAAAGAATTTCAGAGATTTAAACTACTTCACTACCGTTGTCCAGTCAGCCCACTAGGTAACGGATACCTTTTGAGAGGTGCGTGGTATTCCTCGAACAAGAGTGCAACTCATTGTGTGAGTCGTGGCATTGCGGCCCTCTTCACAAATGCGAAGGTAACCCACAAATCAATTGGAGGAGAGGGTGTGTCGCGTCAAACCATTCCGCCATTCATTGATCCAACACGGTGCGCACCTTTATAATAGAGGGGTTCACCTTCCCTTTATTCCAAGCTTCAAAACTGGAGAAAGCCGATGTCCCACAAGGTATGGCTGCCGGTCATTCTCGTTTTCATCGTCGTATTGATTTTTGCGGGCTTAAGGCTCTCCAGCGTTCAAGTCGCTACCGACGGCGCCGCACAAAATGCTGTCAACGCGGACCCGAACTTAGCCCACTCTCTTCTCAAACACCTGCTCGGACCGAAAAACGACGATCAGTGAAATTGTTCTTCTTCCGTAGATCCCTTCAAGGCCTGGGTCGATAAACTTCCACCGGCGATCACCGTCGCAAGATCATCGAAATAACCCGTGCCCACAAATTTTTGATGAGTCGTGGCTTTGTAACCCAAGGGCTCGGCTTGAAATTCCTGCTTCTGGAATTCCGCATAGGCCGTCATCCCACCGCGCTCGAACTCACGAGCCAAGGTGAACATGCCATGATTGAGCACGTGAAAACCCGCAAGCGTGATGAACTGGAATTTGTAACCCATTGCGGATAATTCGGTTCGGAATTTCGCGATGGTCGCATCATCGAGCTTCTTCTTCCAATTGAAAGACGGAGAACAGTTGTATGCGAGAATTTTCCCAGGATATTTTCCGCGTACGGCTTCCGCGAATTTCTTCGCCTCCGCCAAATTAGGCTCGGAAGTTTCGCACCACACTAAGTCCGCGTAAGGGGCATAGGCTACCCCGCGCGCAATCGCCGCGTCGATTCCACCTTTAATTGTGAAAAAACCCTCGACCGTGCGATCCCCTGTCAAAAAGGCCTTGTCCTTTTCATCGATATCGCTCGTAAGAAGATGAGCGCCATTCGCATCGGTACGCGCAACAAGAAGCGTAGGAACACCTAAAACATCCGACGCAAGCCGAGCCGAAACTAATTTTTGAATCGCTTCATGGGTAGGAACTAAAACCTTCCCCCCCATGTGGCCACATTTTTTCGCCGATGAAAGCTGATCTTCGTAATGAACACCGGCAGCCCCGGCTTCGATCATCTGCTTCATCAACTCATAGGCGTTCAAATTTCCGCCGAATCCCGCTTCCGCATCCGCCACAATAGGAAGAAAGTAATCGATCCCGCCCGTTCCTCCTGTATCGCCGAACTGGATCTGATCGGCGCGCACGAAAGCGTTATTGATCCGACGCACCAACTTCGGAACGCTATCAGCCGGGTACAAGCTCTGATCCGGATAGGTCTCCGCCGATTCATTCGCATCGGCCGCAACCTGCCAGCCGCTTACATAGATCGCGCGAAGGCCCGCCGCCGCCTGTTGCACCGCCTGATTTCCAGTTAAAGCCCCCAAGGCAAAAGCGCCATCGGTCTCGTGTAACGCCTTCCACAGCCGCGCGGCCCCTCGCTGTGCGAGAGTGTGTTCAATCTTCAGCGAGCCCCGAAGACGAAGGACGTCTTCCGGTCGATAATCACGGCGAATTCCCGCCCAGCGGGGATCGCTTTTCCAGGTATTTCCAAGTTGGGTAGCATTTTCAGAGGGCATTGGGGGTTCCTTTCGGAGTTAATATTTCGTCGTAGGCGACGAGGGTTAGGAATTCGGGAAATTTTTCCGCGAGCGAAATCCCCTGAAATAGTTCGGCGGCTCGCTGCAATTTCGGCAATTTTAAATTTTTCAAAGCGGTAACTTCCTGCTCCACGATTTCCTTGAAAATTCCAGGAGTGACTAACTCCCCGCTCGACAGCTTTGCCTTCTTATACCTCAACCATTGCCAAATTTGCGCGCGAGAAATCTCCGCCGTCGCCGCATCTTCCATCAGATTATATAATGGGACACAGCCATTCCCACGGAGCCAGGCCTCAAGATACTGGATGCCGACACGGATATTCATCCGCAAGCCTTCTTCGGTGATATTTCCTTGGGGAACTTGCAAAAGATCCTGCGCCCTTACCTTCACGTCCTCGCGAAGATTTTGAATCTGGTTTGGCCCTTTCATTTTTTCGTCGAAAATTCTCATGGCAATGGGAACGAGCGCGGGGTGGGCCACCCAGGTGCCATCGTGACCAGCGGTAACTTCTCGAAGCTTATCCGCGATCACCTTCGCCATGGCCTCCTCATTGGCCGCAGGATTATCCTTAATCGGAATCTGAGCTGCCATCCCTCCCATGGCATGAGCCCCACGCCGGTGGCAGGTCTGAATCAAAAGCTCCGAGTAGGCTTTTAGAAAGGGAGCATTCATTGTGACGCTCGCGCGATCGGGAAGCACGCTGACAGCACGGTTTCTGAATTTCTTGATAAAACTAAAGATGTAATCCCATCTCCCGCAATTTAACCCAGCAGAATGCTCCCTAAGCGTGAATAAAATTTCGTCCATCTCAAAGGCCGCGAGAATCGTCTCAATCAAAACGGTCGCCTTGATGGTGCCATTGGGAATCCCCAATTTTTTCTGGGAAAAAACGAAAACATCATTCCAAAGATGCGATTCGAAATGGGATTCCATTTTAGGAAGGTAGAAATAGGGGCCAGTGCCGCTCGCGACAAGTTCCTTGGCGTTATGAAAGAAGAATAGGCCAAAATCAAAAAGGCTCGCCGAAATGGGCTTTCCATCAAGCCAAACGTGGTTTTCCGTGAGGTGCCACCCGCGAGGGCGAACCATGAGAACGGCAGTCTTTGGGTTCAGAAAATAGTCTTTTCCTTCGGGGCTCTTGTAGTGAATCTCGCGCCTTACTGCATCCTTCAGATTGATTTGCCCCTGAATGGTCGCGGCCCAGGTGGGCGCATGAGAATCTTCAAAATCGGCCATGAAGACCTTGGCGCCTGAATTCATCGCATTGATGACCATTTTCCGATCGACCGGGCCGGTAATCTCCACCCTGCGATCCTCTAAGTCCTTAGGGATGGGGGCGATTTTCCAATCCTTCATTCGAATGGATCGGGTCACTTCATTAAAATCGGGGTTTCCCCCGGCATCGAACCCCGCCTGCACGTCCTCCCGGCGAACCAAGAGCATTTCTCGCTTAGTTCCAAATTTTCGCTGGAGCTCCGCCACAAAGCTCAAGGCTTCGTCAGTTAGAATTGTCGAAAAGCCGGGAAGGAGAGACGCTTTGACGTCGAGACCATCCATGATCCAGAGATTATTTCGGGTAGGGGGTGCCGGGTCAACCTAAACTGTCCATTTTTCCCGCGACGGTAAACCTTCTCCCAGCTTGTCTCTTAGAAGGATAAAGGCCTTGGCTGTCACCTTCACATCCCCCATCGAGCGGTGGCGCTGGCCCTTTTCGACATTTAGCCCTAATCGCTGGCAAATCATGTCCAAATTGTGGCGCGATTCGGTAGGAAAACAGCGCCGAGAAAATAGCATGGTGTCATAAACTTCAAGCTGGCGACTCATCTTAAACTGGACCAGGTATTTCATCACAAAGGACATGTCGAACTTCGCATTCTGGGCAACGAGCCATGCGGGACCCACAAAATCCAAGAATTTCGGAAAAACATCCTCGATGGTGGGTGCGGTAGCAACCATTTCGTTAGTTATTCCATTGATGCGAGTGGCGTCTTCTCCAATAAGGCGCTTCGGGTTGACCAAAGTGTGGAAGATATTCTCTTCGTCGATCTCGTTTCCGAAAATCTTCACGGCACCGATCTCGATAATTTCGTCGCCCCCCCAAGGGGAAAGACCCGTGGTCTCCAAATCAAACACTACGTATTCGTCGAGTCCCAAACTAAGTTGCATTCACTTCCCCCGAATTTGCAAGGACCGAAGGTCCACGACAATCTCGTTGTATAAAGCTAGGACCATGAGATTGCTTCGCTACGCTCGCAAATTCAAGGGTTAGGGTCAAGCCTTGACATCCAACTTGGGGGAGAGTGAATCAGTCTTCATGTTGCGCGACACACAATACCTAAGAAAACAATTCAAATTGCCCGAAGTGGAGCACCGCTACGGAAGCAACGTTCACCTATTGAGCGACCCATTTCTCTTTACAACGCTGGCGCGGCTTTGCAGGCCGGACTGCTACCAGCCGCTCATCAACCAACTTTTGAACACGATCTACCGAGAAATGGTCACTTACGTGGTGAATAATGAGTTCCCATTGCGAGAAACGACCCTCGAAACTCGGATGTGGACTCAACACCCCGAAGGAAAATTCACGGGCCTCATCATCGATCCCGACATTCGCGTGATTTGTGTGAACCTAGCGCGAGCCGGCACCGTCCCCTCCCAAATTTGCTTCGATTCCTTCAATTACATCTTGAATCCCGAAGGGGTGCGCCAGGATCACATCGCCATCAATCGAAAGGTGGATGACCACGAAAAAGTGGTCGGCACTAATCTGGGCGGGGTGAAAATTGGCGGCGATGTGAAAGACGCGTATGTCGTCGTTCCGGATCCCATGGGAGCTACAGGCTCGACTTTAAAAACAGCGATGGAGATTTACCGAAAACTTGGGCCCGCGAAGAAATATATCGCTATTCACTTGGTAGTGACGCCCGAATATCTAAAAGCTGTGAATGAAGAATGCCCGGAGCTTACGGTTTATGCCGTACGCCTCGATCGAGGATTGAGCCCGGCGCATTGCCTCGAAGCCATTCCGGGGGCACATTGGGCGGAGGAGAAAGGCCTTAACTCCAAACAATACATTGTCCCCGGAGCTGGTGGACTCGGAGAAGTGATCAACAACTCCTATGTTTAGTATTTTCTTTATCGTGGGCTTCGCCGTTGCAGTGGGACTGGGGCTTGCGATTTTTGCGACTCGTCAAAAACTGCCAGGAAATGCTTCCCTTGTTCCACCCGAAGACGACGCCGACAAAGATGGTGAGCTTGCGAGCGTTTCTCTGGAGCAGCTCCAAAAACTTG
>JAHFAF010000002.1 GCA_023250715.1 Pseudobdellovibrionaceae bacterium
CATCGTCGCCAGCATTTCAAGCCCTGGTGAGGTTCCTCGGTTGTCATCGAATTGAACCGCATGATCCACCGCTTGTGCGAATCCCCGTCTATTCCTTTGAGTTTTAAGCTTGCGCTCGTACTTCCCAGGCGGCGCGCTTAACGCGTAAGCTAAGCCACTTCGAGGGTCGATACTCGAAACAGCGAGCGCGCATCGTTTAGGGCGTGGACTACAAGGGTATCTACAATTTTGTTGCTGCAAAATTGTAATTTTCAATTTCCAATTCTCAATTTTCAAAAGATTGAAAAGGAGAAAAGAATTAAATTACAAATTTTGCGGACGAGGCATTTCTGCTCGTCTCTGCATGTCGCCATGCAGTTCGGACTATATCTTGCGGATGAAAAAGAAATGGGAGATTGAAATCGGAGAAATCCGTCCAATCTCCACTTATTGTTCCATCCGCCTTAGCGTTTAGTCTCTGAGGGGAACCACTATATTTGATCATCAAGCCATTGCGCAATTACTTTTTCATGCGCATACACTCCTATTGGCACTGATGCCATTACAAGGTCAAATAATGACGAGATATCGACATTCTTTTTCTCGGCTACCTCCGCAAATCGGTTATAAGTTTCTTCAGAAACATCGCAGGCCATGGGTCCACCACTACCCGCGGTAGTTGTCCTACTTTGCAATACTTTCATTATTAAACCTCTTTATTTGAGTTCTTCCCTGCTGGTTTGCCGCACTGGACACATTGTCACCAAGCGCGGAATCTACACCACAATATTCTTGAGATGCACATTCCGCGCCTGGTAGCGCCAGATACACCGGCTCTTCCAGCATATAGCTAAGTTATCCTCCGACGCGAAGTCGGAGGGGACTATACGCTCATCTGATACCCACAGATTCGCTCATAACATTTGCATGCCATAAGCGAGTCCCGACATATCGGGACGAGCTTTTATCCTTTTTGCTCCCCACGCTTTCGTCTCATGAGCGTCAGGAGATGGCCAGGAGTTTGCCTTCGCCTTTGGTGTTCCCCACAATATCAACGGATTTCACCCCTACACTGTGAGTTCCTACTCCCTCTCCATCCCTCTAGTTGTGCCGTTTCGCACGCGGCCTCACCGTTAGGCAGTGAGATTTTACGCACGACTAACACAACCGCCTGGAGACCCTTTACGCCCAATAAATCCGGATAACGCTTGGAGTCCTCGTATTACCGCGGCTGCTGGCTGAAGTTAAAAACACAAAAATATATTTGTGTCAAAATTCGGACTATATCACAATCCGTAATATCTACGGATCCTCGGCGTCTTATGAAAATCAATTTGATTCCCATCTCTCGTTTCAACGAGAAGTCTCTGAGGGGTTAATTCCAAAAAAATGGAATAACTTCCCTGCTGATTGCCTAGTGCATGATGCACTACGGTATTCCAGCATATAAGCCAAGTTTCTCCTCCGACTTTACGTCGGAGTTCTCTCTCCAAAATTGCTTTTGGAGGTCGCGCCACCCGCCCGAGGAGGCGGGTTTTGCCGGCAAAGCCGACAATTGCACGAGGTTAGCAACTCCTTATTCCACCGGTACGCTCAATCCGGCCCTTTTTGGATTCTTGACAATACATAAAATTAGTGATAAGATATATCTATCCTCAATCACCACTTATTTATTATTATGAGGGCGAGAAGGAAATAGCTGTGCCACCCATGGAACCTGCGGTATTTAGTTCCATTATGTTAGCAGGGGGGAGTATAATAACCCTGCTTCATGCCTATAATTATCGCTATGAGGTACGGATAGCGGTAAAAAGGTTCTTTGATATTTTCTCCCCCTATGATGAGACGATTGAGAAAGTCTCCCTCATCATAGGGACCTCCGCTCTGACTTTAGGGAGCATAACTCTTTTTTGCTTTTCTTAAAGGCAGAAAGAGGATCTAGCTAGACACCGCCTCTGTACAATTAAGTTTGTACACGCGGTGTCTGTTTTTTTATCTTGTCAAAATCAACAATCCAAAAAGGGCCGGACTTGTTCCCGGTGAAAAGCAGTTTACGACCCGAAGGCCTTCTTCCTGCACGCGGCGTCGCTCGATCAGGCTTGCGCCCATTGTCGAATGTTCTTGACTGCTGCCACCCGTAGGTGTACGAACCGTGTCTCAGTTTCGTCGTTGGGGATCATGCTCTCACACCCCCTACCCGTCATCGCCTTGGTGGGCCGTTACCTCACCAACTAGCTGATAGGACCTAGGATCCTCTCAAAGTGGCTTGCGCCTTTACCCTACACCTCTTTGGACTCTTGACAAATTATATTAGTATGCTACAACTCCCTGAGAAAGGAGGTGATATTCCATGCCTATTGATCTTTTCACAGCTTGTCTGGTCATTGCAGCCATCGGGGCGGCAATGGTTCAACAGGTAGACCGGTGGATCAATCCACAGGCCTACCGCTAGCGCCTCGGAGCAGTGAGACATTTATACGCTCATTGCTCCGATTTTTTATTTCAAAAATCCAAAGAGGTATAGGGACTATCGGGTATTAGCTCGCCTTTCGGCGAGTTATCCCCGTCTTTGAGGTAGATTCCAAGGCGTTACTAACTCGTTCGCCACTAATCCGGTTCTTGATGTAATCGCAAACCGGATCCGTTCGACTTGCATGCCTTATCCACGCCGCCAGCGTTCATCCTGGACCAGGATCAAATCCTCATTTGAAGTTTCGGATTCATCCGAAGATGAAGTCCGAAACGAATAGTCGGAACAGCTGGAAAAATACAATTTCCATGCTGTTGTCATTTTGTTTTCAAACTGCAATCCGCCCTGCATTTTCAGACAAAATAACAGCCACGCAAACCCCGATTCAACGGGACTTGCGTGGATGTGGGTTTTCGCATCGGGTGACAACTCCCGGCAAAACCCATGGCAACTCATTTGTAAATTCTTATGGTCTCTCCATACTATGCGACCCCCAAAATCTTGTCAATAGGCGTCACCTGTTCGTATACACTTCCGCTTGCTCCAGCTTCAATGACAATAATTTTGATACGCCGTCGTGGCCCATGGTAACGCCGTAAAGGATTCCGGCTGCCTTCATGGTCTCGCGGTTATGGGTAATCACGAGGAGTTGGGTTTTTTTGGAAAGTTCTTTGAGGAGTGCTGAAAACCGCTCGGAATTTGCCTCATCCAGCGCCGCGTCGGTCTCATCCAGAATCAAAAACGGCGGGGGATTTACGGCGCTGATTGCAAAAAGCAAAGCAATGGATGCCAGCGCCCGCTCCCCGCCCGAAAGCATAGCAAGGCCGGTAATCCGTTTTCTAGGCAATCCCACTTCTATCTCTACTCCCTCGCTCTCATCTTCAGCTTCGTTCAATTCTTCCCCATCGTCGCCGTCCGTGCTTTTTGCTTCCTGCTTCGTGATTTTGAGTGTCGCTTTCCCGCCGCCAAACACCACCTGAAAGTACTGGGTAAACGCGTCTTTAATATGAGCAAATCCGTCGCGGAAATCATGCTTGATATGCTGTTCCAATTCGCGGATCAAGTCCCGGAGCGATGCTGACGCATGTTTCAAGTCCTCCAGTTCGCGCTCCAAGAAGGCATGGCGCGCCTCGGTATCTTCATATTCTTTAATGGTTGCCGGGTCAATCGCGCCGATCTCTTCCAGACGAATGCGGAGCCGCTCAATTTTCTTTCTCAATTCTTCCCGGGTGTCGCCGGTACTCTGCCCGATATATCGGGAAATGTCCTCGCGGCTCATGCCCGATGCAGCAAGTTCATGCGAGAACTCCTCTTCGCGCATGCGAATCCGCTCCTCCTCAAATGCAATTTTCTGCCGCTCAAGCGCTGCCTCGCGCGCACTATCCTGCTTTTTGCGAAGCTCTCGGTCAATCTCGCGGATTCGCGCATGCCGCTCGTGGCCTGCTGCCGTCTCCTCTTCCCGCGCTTCTGTATATTTTTTTGTCTGCAGTGCCAATGCTGCGAGCTCTAAGTGCAGCGCCTTGATGGCTCCTTCCGTCTCCGACGTCTGCGGTACCGGAGGCGTCGGAGACGCGGACCCGATGCCCTCACCCGCGGCCCTGCCTTCTTTGATCTCCGAAGTCAATCGCTCCAGCTCTTCGCAAAACAGAGCAAGGCGGGAGCGCATCACGTCCAATCGGTCCTCTTCTTTCACGACGAGGCGGGCTGCTGCCAAAATGTTGCGTATCTCCCCGTAGAGATATCCGACATCAACCCCGTGAGAGGATATTTCTTTCGCGGGACCAGTCGCGCGATCCTGCGTCTCTCCGTGCTGCTTTTTTTCCGCCTCCATCTTCCCTTCCAGCCACCCGAGACGCCGCTCCATATCACGCCGTTTCTCCTGAAGAGAATACAGATTTCTTTCCGCTTGCGAAATCTCGGCAGCAGCGGACAGGGCACGCTCCGCCGCCTGCAGTGCCGCGCTCAAGCGCGCGATTTCTTTTTCACTCGCCTGCTCTTTTTGCGCGAGAGGTACGGCGCGCCCGGCAACGGCTGATTTCAATGCCGCGATCTCAATCTCCTCCCGGGCAAGATAAATTCCTTCCAAATTTCGTAATTCCGCTTCCAGCTTATCACGATTGCCCGCCCGGTGAGCTGTCGCGCGGAGAAACTTGAGATGCGGCACGATCTCACGGATCACGGCCTCTGCTTGGGCAATATTCTGCCGAGTCGCTTCAAGCTTCCGCTCTGCCTCATTTTTTTTCAGGTGATACACACGGAGCCCCAGCGCCTCCTCCAATAAGTGATACCGGTCTTTGGGGAGCGCCAGAAGCAGGCGGTCCACTTCTCCCTGCCCGATTATGTTGTGACGCGACTCGCCCAGGCCCATGCGCGCGCACAGCTCCACCACGTCTTTCAGGCGCACCGGAGAATTATTAATCGCATACTCGCCCGCTCCGTCGCGGAAGATTTTGCGCTGAATTGCGACCTCGTCAAACTCCAGAGGTATTTTTTTATCCTCATTATCAAAAACAAGCGTTACTGACGCTTTGCCCATACGCGCTACTTCCGGCGACCCGTTCCACACGAGGTCCTCGCCCTTTTTCCCGCGGAGCGATTTCATGGACTGCTCGCCGAGCGCCCACTGAATCGCCTCTTTAATGTTGGACTTTCCGGAGCCATTGGGGCCCACAATCGCCGTCACCCGCGACGGAAATTCCAAAGTCGTCGTTTTTGCAAATGACTTAAATCCCGAGAGTTCCAATCTTTTGAGATGCATGATCTTTTTATTATAGGTGATATCAGACAAAATAAAAACGGCTTGGAGCAAGCCTCCAAACCGTAAACTCACTTGTGATACGCCACTTCCAGCTTGATCCCGTCGGGATCATAGAAGAATACTGCGTAATACTCTTCTCCGTCATCTACGTACTCGGGATAATCCCGGGGCGGATCGGAAATCGCCACCTCAATCTCTCGGAGAAAATAGTATACCGTATCTACGCGGGATCTCATATCTGCCGGAAAACAGAAGTGGTGCAGGCCGGGTGCACCATGCGTATGTTTGGGCTCCGGATATTCGGCCTGAATCAGCCAAAAACCCAAGCCGTACGGCGTCACCCATGCATGCTCCCGTTCCCGCCTATACCTCAATTGCTCAAAGAGCCTTTCGTAAAATATGATACTATCTGAAAGATCGCTCACTGCAATGCGGATGTGTCCTGCCGGATCTAAAGCCATATTTAGTTCCTTTCTGTAAGATGATCTACAGCCACCCTTTTGCCTGCAATCCGGCGCGGGCAGCTTCCTCCTGCGCTTGCTGCTTTGAGGCGCCTTCGCCTTCGGCAACCAACTGCTCACCGAGAAAAATTCCTACCACAAAGTGCTTGTCGTGATCCGGGCCCCATTCGCGCATTACCTCGTATGTGGGCGTCACCCCTACCCGTTCCTGCGCACACTCCTGAAACAGCGACTTGGGGTCTTTATATAACTTTTTGTCCAAGACCTCGGGCAGGCGCGACAAAACCGCGCGATGGATAAAATCCCGCGCCG
>JAHFAF010000283.1 GCA_023250715.1 Pseudobdellovibrionaceae bacterium
AAATCCAAAATGCCATCGGCGCTCAAGGACTCCGGCAGATAATGGGATACAAGGACAATCCCGCACTCTTCCTTTTCCGCCTCTAGCGCCGTGATCACGATTTCCACAGCGGACTTATCCAACGCTGAAAACGGCTCATCCAGGAGCAAGAAGGGCCGATTGAGTAGAAGGGCGCGGGAAAGGGCAATTCGAAAGCGCTCTCCCTCGCTCAAATTCTGTCCCCTATCCTTGACTAAGAACTCAAGCCCGCCTTTTTTTCGTAGGAATCCGGAAAGACCCACCCGCTCTAAATAATGCCAAAGCATCACATCGCTCAAACGATTCGGATTTCCAAATGTCAGATTATCGCGAAGACTGCCCTCGAAGAGATAAGGGTGTTGCTCGACATACGCGCAAGGGCCCAACGGAATTTGAATCGAGAACTGCGAAGATTGCCAGAGCACCCTCCCCTCTTCCGAAATAAGAGAAGCTTGCCCCCGAAGAGCGGGCCTCAATCCTGCCAGCACTTCCAAAAAAGTGGATTTGCCGGAGCCGGAAGGACCGACAATCGCCCATATCTCGCCCCGCCCGACGAAGAAATTAAGAGGCGCCGTTAGGGAGCTTCCGTCAAAACCTACTTCGAGGCCTTGCACCTCAAGACCAGTACACTCTTGCAATTCCGACATTTGAAAGCGGTAGGGGGGTGTTGAAATTCTGGAGTCGTAAAGAATCTCTCCGATTCTTCCCCCCTCGATGAAAAAACGGTTCCAGTCATAAGCGGAACTCGCCAGCGCCTGAGCAGAGGAATAAAAGAGCCCCAAAAAAAAGGGATAGATCAGAATTTGCCCGACCGAAAGATGATCCTGGGACAATGCCCAGGCACCTGCGGTCAAGCAGGCGGTAATGAGAACCTGACTGATGAGTTCGGTTCCGCCCATAACGACTCCGAGCACCCTCACCGCCCGCATGTTGTTGCGAGTAATCTGTGAAAGCTTGCTTTCGAATCTTCTTTGAACGAACGGCTCGACGGCGTGGGATCGAATGGTGCGCAGTCCTTCCAGACTCTCGAGGAGCATCTGAAAAACCCCTCCGTGAAGCGCTCGAATTTCCGCAAGAATTGGCGTAAGCCGCCTCTGCACGCGGACATGCAAATACCCCAAAAATAAAGCACTCGCCAGAGGCAATGTTGCCCAACGACCCGTATAAAATATAAAAAAAGCTCCCGAGCCCAAAAGAACAGCAAGATGCCGCACTTGTTTTGGCAGCTCGTCGGTGAAGAAAAGCTCCACGTGATCGAGGTCGGATGTTACTCGGGTCAGCCAATCTCCTCGTTGGGCGCCATCTAAAACCTCGAGCGGGACTTCGTGAATGCGACGGAGCACGCGTCTGCGTAAATTTGCTTCCACGTGCAGACGAAGCCATTCACGAAGAAGACTGTCGGCAATGGCGGAAATAAGAAGGCAAACGCCAATCAAGACCCCGAAGATCACCAGGTCGTGAAGAAATTGCGGAGCGGTCTCGGAGGAAATCTTCTGAACACCCTCGGTAAATCGGAGAAAGAAACGCGGGGGCAGGAGAGCGACGAGCGCAATCACGACCGTTCCGAAAACAAAGACACCGAAACGATAGCGCAAGGCCTTGAGGGATTCTCGAAGAAGACGCAGCGCGAGGCTTTTTCGCTCTGAGGACGGCAATTCGGTGGCAGACCCGTACATACCTCTCCCCAGTGCGAAAGACATGCCATGGTTAATAGCGGGGTTCTTACCTAGGGCTAGGGCCAAAAGGTAAATATTTCTAGAGAAAGGGGGTGCTGTTCTGACACTACTTGAGCTCTCGCCAAATGGCGTCGAGCTCGCGGGCCGAGCAATCCTGAATGCGTTTCCCGCTCTGCTTGAGTTCCCGTTCCAAGCGGGAAAAGCGTTTCTGGAATTTCGAAGAGCTCTGTTTCAAGGCAATTTCCGCATTCAATCCCAAATGCCGCGCCAACTGGCAGACGGTGAAGAGAAGGTCACCCAACTCCATCTCCATATCGGATCGCTTTTGTTTTTTGCGCTTAATTTCCGCATCGAGCTCGCGAATCTCTTCCCGCACTTTTCTAAAAACTTGGCTCGTTTCGTCCCAGTCGAACCCTACACTTCCGACGATTTCCCCATAACGTTGAGCAAGCTGTAATGCCGGGAGCCCCTTCGGCGTGCCATCGAGAAGCGAGTTTTTCGGCCTCTCCTTCGCTTTCATTTCTGTCCAACGCTTCGTCTGCTCCGCCGCACTTTTCACTTTAGTGCCACCATAAATGTGCGGGTGGCGCCGGATCATTTTTTCGGCGAGCCCTTTTGCGACATCCTCGAAGGTGAAACGTTTTTTTTCGGACGCCAATTCCGCGTGCAAGGCTACCTGAAGAAGAACGTCCCCCAGCTCTTCTCGCATGGCCTCAGGTTTTCCACTCAATAGAGCATCGGCCGCCTCATTTGCCTCTTCCAACAGGTAGGGAATGAGGGTCTTGTGGGTCTGCTTCTTATCCCAAGGGCATTGGGTCCGAAGGTCGTGGACCACTTTCAAAAGGCGTTTGGTCTCTTTCATACGAAAATTACTCGATGAGTCATTTACTTGAATTGACATTAATTTCATGGCTTGCGAGGGTCAACCCCTATGCGAAACACCTCTCTTTGGTTTGGTTTAACGTTGATTTTCTCCTCGACCGTTTTTGCGGATTATCTGCCTTTGAATCGGCCCTACGATGCCCAACACTACACAATTACCTTAGAGGTGGAGCCAACGAAGGAGATCAAAGAGTTTCACGCCGAAGTCCTGGTGAAAGCGAAAGCCACTCAAGATCTCGATGAGATGTCTCTCGATATCGACGGCCTCACCGTCGGATACGTGCAGATGAATCTTCCCAAACGTCAGCCCTTGAGATTTGAAACATTGAATGGAAAGGAACTTAAAGTCGCTTTCGCCGAGAGAGTGAAAGCGGGGCAGACTTTCACATTACAAATCGCCTACGCGGGAAAAGTGGACACGGCGAATGCCGGTGTTTTCAAGGTGCAGGACCCGGATGAGCCCGAAAGAGGGACTCTCCTATTCACCACTTTCGAACCCAATAAAGCGCGGTCGTTTTTTCCGTGTAATGACGAACCCTACGACAAAGCCACGACCGAGCTTCATGTGAGCGTCCCGGTAAAATATGACGTCGTCTCGAATGGAAAAAAGACTAAGGACAAGAAATTCCGAAGAGACGGGGCCCAATGGAGAGAAGTGCACTGGAAGCAAGATAAGCCGCACTCGACCTATCTCGTAAGCATGGGAATCGCCCCTTTCACAAAAATTGCGACCAAAGTCCGTGGTAAAGAAGTGAGCTTCTTTGTCGGGGCGACGAAGAAAGAACGGGCGGGCTTTGCGCTGGATGCCACGAAAAAATCCCTCGAATTCTATGAAAAATATACGGGCGTTTCTTACCCCTGGGCCAAGTACGCGTCCGTAGGCCTTCCGACTTTTCTTTGGGGAGGAATGGAGAATACCTCGGCCACTTTCATGAACCAAGATCGGATGGTTTTGAATGATCCTAATTCCGTTCTCGAGAAGAAATGGGTAGTGGCCCTCACCGCTCACGAGCTCGCGCACCAGTGGTTCGGCGATTATGTCACCCTGAAGTGGTGGGACGATGTTTGGCTGAATGAGGCCTTTGCTAATCACATGGAATTTCTCGCGAGCCAAAATTTTTTCAAGAACGAGGGGAGCGAGCTGGATGTGGTCACCGACACCTGGGAAAACTATTTCCGTCAGGAGGATGGGCCTAGGAGTCATCCTATCGTCAATAAAGCACTGACCGGTGCGGACGACGGATTCGACTCCATCAACTACACCAAGGGCCAGAACGTCTTGCGCATGTTGAGCTATTACGTCGGCGAGGATAAATTTCGCCAAGGCCTGAAGCTTTACTTAAGCCGGCACGGCCTTGCGAACGCCACCTACGAGGATTTCTTTGCTTCCATGGAAAAGACTTCGGGAAAAGAGCTCGTCGCTTTTAGAGACACCTGGCTTTTACAGCGGGGATATCCTGTCCTATCTTCCGCCGGAACGTGGAATGAAGCACAGAAGGAGTTTGCCTTCACCTTGTCTCAGCGGTCGAATCACGCGAACGAGCGTTCTATTTTTCACTTTAGAATCCCCGTGGTCTTTCATCGTAAAACAGCTCCTGTCTACTCGAAAAACCTAGATCTTCTAATGGAAGGTTCGCGCGTCAGCCAGACCTTAACCCTTCCGGCCGAGCCCGAATGGGTCACCGTCAACCCCGGTGGAGTAGCACTCGCAAAAGTAATTCCTCAGGAAGGGAAAGAGGCAGCACTCGATCTTTTGGCGTTGAACGATCCCGACGCCGTAGCACGCACCTGGGCGGCCTTTGCAATCGTCGCCCCCCTAAAGGAGAACAAGGAAATTGCGGCGAGAGCGGAGGAGACCCTCTCCAAGATGTTGCGCCAAGACCCCTCTCCCTATGTCCGCGCATCGATAGTATCGAGCCTGACTTCGCTAAAAACTCGCTGGTTGCCCGATGGGCTTGGAAAAACACTTGTGGGGCTCGCAAAGGAAGCGCTTGCTTCTAGTTTCGAAAAATCGGCGGCTTATGCGAAAGACACACCAGGGTGGAAAGAATGGCGAGCCGAACTTCTAGGATCTTTGGGCAAAGTTAAGCGCCCAGAAGTGCTACCCCTTCTTGCGACGGCGTTGGGCCGTTCGACCGTGAACCTCGATGACTTGGGAAAAGCTTCTTCAGCGGTGGCCATGCTGGGCGACGAGCACAGCGCTGCGATTCTAAAAACCACGCTCAAGCTTCATGAGGCGCGCGGCTATCGTTTTCGATTCGCCATTCAAATCGCTTTCGGAGCGCTGGCAACACCAGCCGCGGCCGGAGAAATACGCGAGCTCACAAAAACCTGTGGCTCCGACCTCATCGGCCGCATGGGCCGCTTCATTCGCGACAATCAAATACTTCTAGAATCGCCAGAATGGGCGCAGTTCCTAAAAGAATTCGTACTCGATGACATGAAATTCGGCGATGAAGTGAAAGCCCGGGTCTTGAACACCGTGGAAGAAGTGAAAACCAAATCCATCCGCACCACGCTGGAAGCTATTAACCGGCAATCAAACTCCGATCGCCTGCGCGAAGCTTCGAAGAAAATTTTAGATAAAAACTTCTCGGGTTAAGCGAGACATAATTTTGTGCGGAGTCGTTAAATATTAAGCGAGCTCACTGCCAATTTCCCTCATAAATTCAATCCTGTGCACCGGCCCCCCATTTGCAATCTACCCCTAGTATCGGTTCATTCAGAAAAATCAAAGGAGAATCAAAAATGAAAATCGCTCTGCTTTTAATCACGCCTTTCATTCTCGCTCTGGCCAATGTAGCCAGAGCGGATCAGGGAACTTGCCAATTGCAATGGTACGAAGCCTACCCAGGCCACATCTATGTTTACGATCTCACGAATAATTGCGGTACCCATCATATCCCTTGGCCCAATTATCAAGTCGGAAATGTCTACCCGAATGATGAAACAGCACCCTATCCCAGTTGCATTTGCATCGGGGATGAACATGTGGCCGAGGTCCCAGTCATTCCCGAATTGTCTTCGGAAAGTGACGTATTGGCGGCGGCCCCCGAAATTGCCTTGCCTCCGGACAGCGCCCTTAGTAGCTCGCGCAGCTCTAGAAGCCGATCCCCCAATGCAATCGGGGATTAATCGAAACTCCTGACATTGCGAGCGCACGCGAAGCAATCCCCAAGTAAGTAGGTTGCTTCGCATGCGCTCGCAAGACATGCCCGGCGCGCGAGCGAGATGGGAACTCCTTTCATTAGTGGGAAAGTCGCGCGAACTTCCTAGCCTATTCCGCTCGAATGATGCATTGGAAACGAATTGATGCTCAATACCGAGCCATGTCTGCCCCCCCGAAAAATTACTTTAAACTTAGCTGGTTACATCCCACTTGCCATATCCATGGTATCTTATAT
>JAHFAF010000284.1 GCA_023250715.1 Pseudobdellovibrionaceae bacterium
TCAAGCTATGCCGGCAGCCGTACTTGTTATCGTTTTTCGATTTCGTGATGGAGTCATTCACGTTAATCGCGGGCACTTTCAATTCGCCCGTGGCGACCATCTCGATTAAACGATGTACGCCCGTCGTGGTCTCTTCCGTAATGCCGTGGATTCTCTCGAGCATTTGCGGGTATTTTTTATGGACCATTTCCGTTAGGTCTCCCCCGTCATCGAGGAGCATGTTCGCATCCCAGGGCTTTCCATCTTTTAAAATCGTCTGCTCGATGCACCAAAAGCCTTCCTCGTTCGTCTGTCCCTTCCAGGCATAGACGGCGACTCCGGCTGCGGCAACGGCCGCGGCAGCATGATCTTGCGTCGAAAAAATATTGCAAGAAGACCAGCGGACTTCCGCGCCGAGATCTCTTAAAGTTTCGATTAAGACCGCAGTCTGAATCGTCATGTGGATGCAGCCGATGATCTTAGCGCCCTTTAAGGGCTTCGTGGGCCCGAGCTTTTTTCGAAGGGCCATGAGTGCCGGCATTTCTCGCTCGGCGAGCTTAATCTCTTTTCGTCCGAAATCGGCGAGCGAGATGTCTTTCACTTTGTAGTCGTTAGCCATGATTGTTCTCCTCTTTGCAAAAAAGCTTAAGTTGAATCTGAAAGCCATTTTTCAAACCCAAATAGGAATGATGTTTTTCTACAAACCCGGAATCCCTTGCCCAATCTGTCATTTCATTCGGGTCAAACCCGAGCCAGATATCGCCGCACGAGTCACGGGTCCATTCCTGATCGTGCAGACAAAGATCGGCGATGAGTACGTAGCCCTTCGTGAGAGAGCCAAGCTTCTGAAACGCTCTCTCGGGAGAGGCCATATGGTGAAGGACCATATTTAGAACGATGGCATCAAAAGCCTTTCCCGCGAGCTTATAGGACTCGAGGGATTCATTTACGTACTCTATTTTCTTGCCCTTCACGTTTTCCCTTGTGAGAGCAAGCATTCCTTCGGATTTATCGAGGGCCACTATGTTTTGGTAGCGCTTTGCGAGCTCTTCCAACAAGACGCCTTGGCCGGGGCCCACTTCCATTATGCGTGCTTCTTTCGGGAGCCTCATCAGATCCAAGAGTTCTTTCAAATTAGGAAGGTATTGGCTGATCTCGCAAAGAAGACCTTGGTTTTCCTCGAAGCGGTCCACATTCTTTTCAAAATAATGACGGGATTGTTGCGATCGTTCTTTGTGGACCGCTTCGATTTTTTTTGCCTGGGGATCTTTCAAGGGAGAGTGATCAATTGTTTGGTAGAGACTGCCTTGAAAAGCATCTTTCAGTAGAGCTCGCCGGTAGAAAATGGAATTTCCCTGCCGTCGGGTAACAAGAAGTCCACTTTTGGAAAGAATTTTTAGATGATGGCTCATGAGCGGCTGAGGAACGGAAAGAATGTGCGCGAGCTCTTGTACGCCGAAGGAGTCTTTGCTCAAGACCCGCAAGATATCCAAGCGCAAGGGATCGCCTGCCGCTTTGCACACCTCAACTACATTAGTTTGCGACGCCTGGTCCACAAAACTATATTAACTTATTTCAATATTTAAAAGAATAGATATTTGTAAATATCTTATCTTACTAGGTTTTTTAGGTCTTCCACTCGATCGAGGCGCTCCCAGGTAAACCCTTTCGAGGAGGTTCGACCAAAGTGACCATAGGCCGCCGTCTCTTCATAAATGGGGCGCAAGAGATCGAGCGATTTGATGATGTCCGCAGGCTTTAGCCCAAAGACTTCACGGACCGCGGAAACCAACTTCGTATTATCGCAAGTTCCTGTACCGTAATCTTCAATCATGAGCGAGACGGGTTCGGCCACACCGATGGCGTAGGCGAGCTGTACGAGGCAACGCTTCGCAAGCCCCGCCGCCACGATGTTTTTCGCCACATAACGGGCCATATAGGAAGCTGAGCGATCCACCTTGCTGGGATCCTTGCCCGAAAAGGCTCCGCCACCATGAGCCCCATGACCGCCGTAAGTATCCACGATGATTTTGCGGCCGGTAAGACCACAATCTCCCATCGGGCCGCCGGTTACGAAGCGTCCCGTGGGATTGATGAAAAGTTTGGTTTTGTTGTCGATGAGCTTTGTGGGAATTCCCTTGTGGATCACCTCTTCGGTGACTGCCGTCTTGAGCTCTTCATAGGAAACATCCGGGCTATGTTGTGTGGAGACCACTACTGCTTCCACCCGTTTCATGGTTCCGTTCTCATATTGAATCGTGACCTGGGATTTACCATCGGGACGAAGAAAACCCAAAACGCCCTCTTTGCGGCATTCGGAGAGCCGTTTCGTCAGCCGATGCGAAAAGGCGAGGGTGGCCGGCATGTACTCAGGTGTCTCGTCACTCGCAAAACCGAACATGATGCCCTGATCGCCTGCGCCTTGCTCTTTGAACATGCCCTGTCCTTCGGTCACACCTTGTGAAATATCCGGGGACTGTTTTCCAATCGCGGTGATGACTGAGCAGGTTTTGTAATCAAATCCCAAATCATCTGAAGTGTAGCCAATGCGCTTCACCGTGTTGCGGGCAATCTCTTGGGGATCGACGACGGCCGTCGTAGTAACTTCCCCACTCATGAAAACTAGGCCCGTAGTGACCAGCGTTTCACAGGCCACTCGCCCTCTGGGGTCCTGCGCGAGGATGCCATCCAAAATTGCATCCGATATTTGATCGGCAATTTTATCCGGGTGGCCCTCAGTTACGGATTCCGAAGTAAACAGACAATTCTTGAGATTCATACTCACCTATTTCCATTGAAGCCCAATGATAAGCCCAATAACTTGCTCTGGAAGGGGTAAGTTGTCAAACGAGGGGATAGAGGGAAGGAAGCTATTTTCTTCGGGATTTTGGAGCGGCGCCCAACTCTTCGTTGAACTCGTCGAGTCCTCCGAGGGCCTTCTTTTTGCGCTGTTTGGAGAGGATCATAAGGAGGATGAGTAGGATGAAAACTCCTCCCCCAAGAACGACGGCAAAGAGATTTTGTTCAATTAAGGCAATGGGATTCAATTTGGGCCCGGACTTTTTGGACTTCGAGGGGGCCACTGCGGGAACCGATTCCGTCGTGGGGGGGGTATTGGGAGCTGCTGCCGCTGCGTTTGCTTTTTCCGTGGGGACTTCCGCCGGCTTCTTCTCGGCGACTTCAGGTTCGGGAGGTGGAACCGCATTTCTTCTTAATCCGTTGCTGGAGGTTGCTGCCGCAGCAAAAGGCTTTAGGTCGGTGGGGTAGAGGGCGATCCGGGTGCCGGGCTCCGTCTTTCCCATTTTTTCGAAACCATTAATGACCGCGATCTCTTTCCAGCTGCCTTCGTTCGCATACTTCGCCTTGGCTACCTTTAGAAGTGTATCGCCCGCTTGTACCGAATACTCCTCGGGGGGAACGTTGCGCTCTTGGTAGAAAGATCGCATCTCCGTGTCCGTTCCTTGCACGGGAGAGTTGTAATAAAGAAGTTTTCCCGCCTTCCACGCGTTGCCATTCCACTTGGTGAGGTCTTTTGCGCGATCGGAGTTACCGTACACTAGCATCGAGACGGAATCCGGCGAGTCTCCCTGACGAGCGAAATAGAATCGATTTAAAAGCGTGCCCTTTTTCTGCAGGGCGGAGCCGGGAATTTTGGGAACTCGGTAACCTCCGCCACCTGAACGCCGGCCACGCGGAGCCTGCGCTATTTTTTCTTCCGATTGCTCTTTTAAATCGCCGAATCCCTCTTCCCCTAGAGCCTTTTCGTGTTCGGCATCGGCGACTGCCATCTCTTTCGCGGCTTTTGCGATCGAGGAATCGGAAGGGGCTAAGAGAACACCGGGATCGACATCGGGGTTTAAGACTTCCGGGTCCGGCTTGGAGGTGGCGCCAGCTGTTTTCTCTCCAGGGAGATCTAAGTTTTCTAGGTCGAGCTCGTCTTTCTTGGATGAATTGGAGCTGACCTCTTCTTCGAGTCCGTCACTTTTTTCGGAAGAAGCGCAGGACGCAAGGACGCCCATGAGGAGCGCTAGTAAGAGGACGGTTGTGGAACGCGGTTCGCTCATTTTCACCCAAGTGGGTATACGTCTCACTTTTCGGGAAATTGCTGCTAAAGGATGAGAGAAATTTGCGGGAATAAGATGCGGGGCAGCATTTTTTGAAAAAGGTTTTATTTCCGAGGGGTTCGGATTACCGTGAGTTCATGAGTTCGAAGAAGTTGCGAATCTTACCCCTGGGAGGCTTGGGGGAGATTGGCATGAATTGCCTGGTGGTCGAATGGGGAGAGGAGATGATCCTCATCGATTGCGGCATTCAATTTCCGGACGCTTCCTACTCGGGTGTGGATCTCCTGACACCCGATCTCGCGTACGTTAAAAGAAGAATCCGTCATCTAAAGGGCGTTATTATCACGCATGGGCACGACGATCACATTGGGGGAATCCCTTTTCTCCTTAGAGAAAAAAACCTGGATGTTTACTGCACGCCTTTTCCCGAGGGGCTTTTGCGGAATAAGCTCGCCGAGTATTCCGATCTAAAAGAGATTACCTATCACCGGATCGAGCCGAGGGTTTCATTCGAGGTGGGCTCTTTTCGTTTCGATCCTATCCCAGTGGCCCATTCCATAATCGAGGCGCTTGGATTTGCGATGGAGACTCCCATCGGAACGATCGTGCATACGGGCGACTTCAAGCATGATCCCAAGGAGCTTGTGAACGGGAAGGCTTTGAGCTTTGCTCCTTTTGCGGAATGGGGAGATAAGGGGGTGCTTTGCCTTTTCTCCGATAGCACGAATGCGGAGCGGATGGGCCACACGCCTTCCGAGCTCGATATCGCGACTTCGTTTGAAAGGCTCCTAGGAGAGCAGACGGCGCGAATTTTCATTGCCCTCTTTGCAAGTAATATAAAACGAATCGAAAAAATAATGCACATCGCTCACCGCCAGGGGAAAAAGGTGGCTCTCGGCGGGCGCAGTATGCACTCCTATACGAAGCTGGCTTTTGATCAAAGTTCGCTCGGAATTCCACCCGAGACACTCATTCTTCTCGAAGATTTAGACAGATACCCGGACAATCAAGTCATCATACTTTTGACCGGAAGTCAGGCGGAGCCTCAGTCTGCTCTAGTGAGGATTTCGCAGGATAATCATAAAGAAGTGGAGATAAAGAACGGGGATACGATCATCCTTTCCAGCCGTTTCATCCCCGGGAATGAAAGAGCGATTACCCAAATGATCGATCATCTCTATCGCCAGGGGGCCGACGTTCTCTACGAGTCTTTCCATCAGGTTCATGTTTCGGGGCACGGGTGTCAGGACGAACTCATGATGATGCTCGAGGCGGTGAAGCCGAAGTGTTTCGTGCCCATCCACGGCGAGTACCGGCATTTAGCAAAGCACGCGAAGCTCGCCCGGCGTGTGGGGGTCTCTGAGGAACAGATCAAAATCATCGAGGATGGCCAGATTCTCGAGGTAAGTAAGGATGGTCTTGCCTTGGGAGAAAAACTCGAGCTCGAAAAGGGCGTGGTGGTGGACGGCCTTTTTATGGCGGGCGGGAGGGAGCTTTTTACCCAGCGTGCCGCTCTTGCAAAGGCCGGCATTGTTTTTCTAGCAGTGTTCAAAAATGCGCGTTCGCACAAATTGTTGGCGGATCCTATTATTGCCACCCATGGTCTTTTGTATCAAAGAGAGATTAATCCTGCTGAAGCGGTGCTCGAGGCTGAAAAGAAAGCCAAAGAGGCCTATTTCAAATATGCGAAGGAACCCGATGTTGTGGAGCGCTTGAGGATTGAGATGCGGCGTTTCTTCAAGAAGCGAGTTAGCTATAAACCTATCGTTATTCCCATGATTCTAGAGGTGTAAGGAAATTCTGTGATTTTTGGGCGATTTGGTCGCCCTAATTCCCCAGCGATTTTGTCGCCCTGGTAGTAACTCATCGGTTTTTCAGCCCGCCTTCCTCAGTAGCGGTGCACATTGGCTTAACTCGA
>JAHFAF010000285.1 GCA_023250715.1 Pseudobdellovibrionaceae bacterium
TAGGATCGTACTGGCGCGTCCATTCGGCCCATTCCTCGTCGGAAATCTTCAAGCGAAAGAGAGAGAGCTCTGTAGGGATTACCGATTGTTCGGGTGTGGTTTTTAAAATGACGGGTGTGTTCTTCTTTTTTTCCCTGGCGAACACAATTCCGATAATGGCGAGAGAAGATTTAGGGCCGCCGCGATTTTCCGCTTCAAACGTAACAGTGCCGGGACCAGTGAGACGACCATCTCCGCGGAGGGTCATCTCGCCAGCACCGGCACTGCACAAAAGAAGTAGGAAGAGGTATTTCACTCTTCTCTATTCTAACATTCCTTTAATTGGCCTTTTCGACCTTCACTGCTTTGAGCTCGAAGCCAGCGACCTTGCCACCCTTATCGAGCTTCAGCTTGATGGCGATGACAACCTTAGGAAGGTCGGTCTCTTTCTCCGGCATCGGAGCGTAAACCGCGAGCCCTTCGGCGCCGAGCGCGACGCCGATTTTCTCGCCGTCCTTGATTCCGGCGGCGGAAAGGACCGGAACGAGTCCCTTCACCACATTGAGAGCTTCGGTGTACAACGTTTTGGTGAGCGCCTCGAGCTTCTTCTTGGACTCCTCGTCGCCCTTGCCCAAGAGCTGTTCCTCTTGAATGGCTACTACGGCGTCGTGGTACGCCTGAAGATTCGGCGTAATGGCGGCCGTTACCTTATCCAGGGTCTCTTTTTCGATCTTGATGTCTTCTGTCTTTGGCGGCTTCGGAGCAGTTTGCTCTTCACCCGTCACGGCGCTTAGGGCGCTGAAGTCAGAAGTGAATTTTACTTGATACGTTGGTTCGGATTTTTGTCCGCAGCTTGCTAGGAACAAAACAGAGGCGATTAGCCCCAGGGAATATGTCACGCGCATTTAAACCTCCCAAGTTAATGTTGTTGCAATGCGTTATATCGAGTGAAAAGGAGGATTTCAATGGGGGGAGACAAAAATTGTCGATCTTTGGAACGGAAAAGCCGCAAAAGGGCCCTGAGGGGACCAGATTTCTTTGAAATATCGTGGTCGCCAACCGGTATCGGAATTGCTCAAGGACTCCCCTCAGGGGGTATCTATGGGTCGAAAAAGGGTATTGTTGGCTGCAGTGATGACCGTTGTGGTTGGGGCCATCATTCTCATCTCCTGTAGCTCGAAGGAGACTTTGAACGACGGTATGTTCCGCGCGAACCCAAGGCCTAAGTCTCCCGAGTCGAAGGCCATTGGAGAAAAAGAAGTGGCGATTCTGGAAGAGCTCAAGCCCATTTTTTTCGAGTACAACAAGGCCGAATTGACTGCGGAAAGTCGAAAGACCCTAGAAGAAAATGCTGCCTGGCTGAAGAAGAACCCCAAGGTGGAGGTTCAGATTGAGGGACATTGCGATGAGCGAGGCTCTCGGGAGTTCAATTACAAACTCGGGGATAAACGGGCGGAAACCGCTAAGAAACAAATGGTAGCGCTGGGGATCAGTTCGGATCGCGTGGGAACGACGAGCTATGGTGCTCTTTCCGGGCAAAACGAAAAGACCTGGCCGCGGCATCGGCAAGCCGTTTTCGTTCTCATCTATCCAAAACAAGCCGAGTGAGGGGGCTAGGCTTTCGCTTGCGAAGATTGAATATAGAACGCTACTGCCGACGCGGCCAAAGCGGGAAAAACCCACTGCCACTGAAAGCCGGCAAATGCCGGGACGGAAACCACTATTAATAGAAGCGCCGTCAAAGAAACGAATGGCTGAAATCTAAATAGGGCTCCGATCAAAGTGACGAGGAGAAGAAAGGTCTGAATCAATGTCAGGTCCACTTCCCAGCTAGCCAGTGCCACGGGCGCCCATTGCAAATTCCACGAGCTCACAGTGGGAAGCTGGGCCCAGTAAAACGGCTGACGGACTCCACTGCCGATTAAAAGCTTATTGATCATCGCGAGCGTCAGGCAATTCACGGCAGCAATCGCCCATTGGTGGGTTTTCGACGGAAACCGAAACCACCGCCGATGGTAAGCCAGGGCCACAGTGAGAATGGCTAAGGCAATTTGATAGGGGTGATTCGGCTCGCCCATTCCCTTGAACGCAAGAGTGCTTGCGACAAAGGCCAAAACGAAGCTCAATAGAAATTGTCTCGAGGACAGGTATTGCGTTCCTATCGCCTTGGGGATCGCAGCTTCGAGTCTTAGGATTCTTTCTTCAAGAGAGAGGGTTTCGTATTCCATGGGGAAAATTATACCTCAACTATCGCTAACTGAGTCGGTCGCAACTGATCCCGTATTGTCCCCACCGCGGAAAGTAAGATTAAGAATCCACCCAGAAACTGCGGCGGGTTAAGCGTCTCTCCCAAACAAAGATAACCGAATAGGGCTGCGAACGGGGACTCCAGAAGGAAGAGCAAGCTGATGACCGACGGAGAAATGGCGCCCTGTGCGCGAACCTGAATCCAAAAGGCGAGGATTGAAACGACAATCGCGTTGAAGAGGAGTCCTGAAATTGCCAACGGTTGAAGCGGAAACTGAGGGAGGGGTTCCATCAAGAGAGCCGCGCAAAGGGGAATGAGACCCGCCCAAACATTTTGATAGAGATTGAAAGTGAAGCCGGATCTAATTTTCGTCTGAATTTTTCCCACAAGAAGAATATGCACCGCCGAAGCGAGGCTGCAAAGCAAGGTTAACGCGTCTCCGCGGTTCCACTCGTCCGTTTTGAGTTCACTCATAAGAGCGGTTCCCACAAGCGCTATCAAAACCCAAATGAGGTGGGAGTAGGGGGGCCACCGTTTGAAAAAAAGTCCTTCCGCAAAGGGTATCCAAACGACGTAGAGAACCGTAATGAAGCAGCTTTTTGCGACGGTTGTGTAATTCAAGCCGATGAGTTGCAGAAGTAGGGTGGCTCCCAGTACCACTCCGACGGGGAACGCGATCCGAGCGTGATGGCGATCGAAACGGAAAAGCCACCAGGGCGCAGTCAATAAGGCCGCCAAAGTAAAACGAATGGTAAGGGCCCACATCGGGCCAATGCCATTCATTGTCCATTTTGCAGCGACGAAGGAAAATCCCCAAATAAAGGCAGTGAAAAGGACTTCCCCCATCGCTCTAGGGCGACTCACCATAGTTGATTTTTCGAGTAGGAAGGCCGGGGAGTCAAGATTAAGGAGTCTTCGTTTGTGGTTGGCGGTTCGCCGGAGGATTCAAAATCTGTTCGGAAGCGGGTGGCATTGCGGAGCTCGAGGGAAGGCTCGCGGGCTGGGGAACGCTACTTCCCTCATTTGCCGCGGCGTCGTTTTTTACTAAGGCGTTGTCGCAGCTCTGCTGGAAACCAGCCGCACAGGCCTGTTTGTAGAATTTCGAGGCTTCCGTTGGCTGCTGCAGCTCTTGATAGATTTGAGCCATCAAGTTTAAAGCCTCGCCGTAATAGGGATCATTCGTTTTGCTAGCATCGATTTGCAAAATCTTTTGTACGTAGGGAAGTGCTTGGGGATAATTCTTTTCGTTGTAACGAAGATAACCAAAAACCAGTAACGCCTTGGTTGCGGTAGGCTTCATTTTTAGCCATTCCTCGAGTAATGATTCGGCTCCCACCATGTCCTTCAGGGCAATCTTGGCGAATACGCTATTCTCGATAAGCCACTCGTCTTGCGGATCGATCATCCGACCCTTTTCCATCGCGTTCAGTGCGTCTTGGGGGCGGTTTTCTTGGAAGTGTGCCTGGGCTTCTAGTTTGTATCCGATAGAGCTGTCCGGAGCGTATTCCTTTTGAAGCGCCTTCGCGAGAATGATCGTTTTTTCGGGTGGCTCTTTCAGTTCTTTGAACTCGAGAAAGAGATAGCCCGCCTCAATGAAGAGCTCTCGGGAAAATTTCCGTTCATTGATGACCCGCTCGACCTCGCGAAGTTCTGTTGCTGCTTCTCGGGTCATTCCCGATCGGAGGTAAACTCGAATGAGCTTGATGTGAACGAGAGGTTGCTCCGGTGGGTAGCGATTTGCTGCAAGATAAGACTCGATCGCCTGTTGGTTCTTTCCCTGACTAGAGTACACATCTCCCGCGAGAAGATAGGGAGTCGAAGTCTCTGGGAACTTCTTCTTCAGGGCCTCAATTTCTTTCACCGCCTCGTCGTGGCGGCCATTCGTCTGCAACATTTGAACAGTAAGCAGAGACTTTTCCATTTCGGCGTTGGTCTTTTCCGTCTTCATGCCGGGGAGAGAGAGGTATTTCAGGCCGGCGCCCAGGACGATCAGAAGAAGAAGGATATTTCGCGTTCGAGGGGAAATCTTAAGTTTCGCCACTCTTAAGACGGCGAGGTTGGGGCGGGTCCACTCCCGCTTCCTTTTTATCGGCGTGGACGCCGTTACATGGTCCGGATCGGAGCCGGGCTCTTTTCTTCCTCCGGAGGAATCCTCGAGGTCATTCAGTTCAATTAATTTATCCTCTGTTAGCGGCCCCGTGTACATTTCCGCTGGCCGAGGAATCGGCCTTCTTTCCGCGGCCCTCTTTTCCTTATCCCGGCTTCTCGCCAGTATTTCGGAAGTGGAGGTGAACTCTTCTCCGGCCGGAACGATCTGGCAGTCAAATAGAGTGTTCCCCACTTGTAGCTTATCGCCGTCATGGAGTTCACCGGCCTCAGCGCCCTTCCCATTCACCGTGCTGCCGTTCAAGCTCTTCAAGTCGGTGAAAGACAATTTCCCCGTTCTCGAGTCAAAATGAACGGCGATGTGCGAGCGCGAAATGCGCGCATCTTGAATGATCACATCCCCCTTGGATCGGCCGATGACTGCCGTCCCATCCGTGAGGGTGATGACCTTCCCCTTTTCTTTGCCTTCAATCACTACAAGGCGGGGAATGACACTCATTTTAGGGCTAGAGGACATCGCATTACGGATCGGAAGTTTAGGCTTAGACCTTTAGCCCGTAGTTGCGAAAGCGAAGCGAGAAGCAATCTCATGGATTCAAGCTCTTACCGTGAGATTGCTTCACTGCGTTCGCAAGTTCGATGTTATGCAGCGCGTTTTGTCTTTTGATTTCGACGCTTCTCCATCTCGAGATCGCCTTCGAAGATGGCGCCCGCGCGGATGGCGATACTCGGGGCGCTGAGTCTGCCCCTTACTGTAGCGGTGGGAAGAAGTTGGATTTGAGTGTTGGACGTGATGTTTCCGTCGACGCGTCCCTCTACAAATACAGGGCCTTGAGAATTAATCGCTCCATTCACCCAGCCATTGCGCCCCACATGGACGGATTCGAGCGTCTGCTGCAAGACATCCCCCTCGACCACACCGAAAATATGCGTGTGCGAGGTGAAGGTCAGGGTTCCTTGCATGCGGCTACCCTCGGCAATGAGCGTAGGAGGGACCATTTCTTGAATCATGGGATTTCCTCTCTCTCGATTGCCTTTCGCTCGTGGTGAATAAGCGTTTTATCTTTGTCATACAGGTACACGTTTACGGCGAGAGGGCGCAGCAACTTTCCTATTGTGAAAGTCGCTGTCGTCTGAAGTCCTCGTGTGAAGCGGAAAGATTTTCGTGGAACTTCCGTGATTGCTTCTTCGGGCAATTCATCACGCGTTTGATTTCCGGGGTAGAGAAAGTAGCGTTTTCTTACTTGAGTCGTAGGATTTCCCGTTCCGATGCGTGGGACTTCCGTTTCCAAAACCATGAGAAGTTCGCCTTGGGCGGTTCCTGTTCGCGTGGGCACCATGGCGAGACGGACGCTGCATTCGTCGTCTCCACATTCGACGGCCAGATCGCTCAAACGGGCCGCAATTCCAGCGGACGCTGGCGTTTCCGATGTCGGATTCGGCAAGGTGGCACTAGCCAAGGCAGAAGTCGTTCTGTCCGTATTGGTCTCTGTTGCGGCGGAAGGGACGGCGGCTGGCGCGGGCGGGGAAACTGAAAGTAGACTTCCAGGAGAGGGAACGGGGCGATTGGGTGCGGCTCCTAAATGAGCGAGCTTTTCCTGGGTTTCAAAAACCAAAACTCTTTCTT
>JAHFAF010000286.1 GCA_023250715.1 Pseudobdellovibrionaceae bacterium
GCGGTCTGGAGAAGTTCGGAAATTTTTGGGGAGGAGGAGTTCCCAGCGCTGCGATGGCGGCAGGTTTTATCGGCGTGGGGCTCTTGTTCGACAGAAAGCATGAGCTTGAGGCGGGAGAGGCGTATCTTGAGGGCGTGACCGTCGCATCGGCGGCAACAGTTGGGCTTAAGTACACTGTTCGTCGCGACAGGCCCGATCATTCAGAAAACAACTCCTTTCCCTCGGGCCATACGATGCTGGCGTTTTCTATCGCGGGAAATCTCGCCGGCATGTACGGACCGTGGGCGGGCGCGCCGGCGTTGGCGTTAGGGGTTCTGACTACGGCTTCTCGCATGGCTGACAACGTTCACTATCTCTCCGATACGTTGTTTGGTGCGACGCTCGGATGGGTAGCCGGATATGCGTTCACACAACATCACGCGGAGGCGGAGAAAATCAAAATAAGTTTCTTTCCCTACTTTGAAAGCCGAAATCATTTTGGGGCGGTCTTCAGCGCCAGGGGAGATCTGCTATGACCCAACTCGTTCGAGGCCTGAATTTCCGTCACGCGCTCTCTCTTGTCGTCGGCAGCATGATCGGAACCGGAGTGTTTCTCAAAGCGGCGAGCATGTCGCAGCTCACGGGATCCCCAGGGATGGTAATGGCAGCCTGGGCGGTGGCAGGTGTCTTGAGTTTGGCCGGTGCCTTTGCCTATGCGGAGATCGGGAGCCGCTTTCCTAAAGCAGGAGGCGAATATGTTTATTTGAGGGAGGCCTATGGCCCGCTCATGGGTTTCCTATTCGGGTGGACGAGGTTTTGGATTGGCTCTCCCGGATCGGTCGCGGCTTATGGCGTGGGAACAGCTACATTCTTGAGTGCGATCATTCCCCTCGAGGATCTGGGCGGAAAGACATTGGTCGCGATTCTTTTGATTCTATTTTTTGTTACCTTAAATTGCCTGACGGTGGCATTCGGCGGGCGTGTACAAACCTTTCTGACCGGGCTCAAAGTATTTTTGATCTTGGGATTGGGTTCGGCGCTTTTTCTCTTTAGCGGCGGCCACGGGGGATTTGCTGCTCCAGAGCAGGCGATGACGACCCCCCGGCAATTTGGGTTGGCGTTGATAGCCGCTCTTTGGGCCTACGATGGGTGGAATAATCTTCCGATGGCTTCTGGCGAGGTGATGGAGCCCCAGAAAAATATTCCGCGCGCACTGGTCTTCGGAACGATTACGGTTTTTATGGTCTATGCGTTCATCAATCTCTCTTATTTCTACGCTTTGCCATTCTCGGAGGTGGCCCACTCTAGCTCCGCGCGTTTCGCGGATGCGCTTCCCGTAGCGACGAAGGGAGCCCAAACCTTTCTTGGAACTGGCGGGACTTCATTCATCTCCTGGCTATTTGTACTTTCAGCACTCGGAGCAATGAATGGATCCATTCTCACCGGCGCCCGCGTGCCTTTCGCCATGGCGACGGATAAATTGTTCTTTCCGCAGTTGGCTAAGGTGCATCCGATTACGCGCGTTCCCGTCGTTTCGGTCGTCATTCAGGGGATTATCGCTTGCGGACTCGCGTACTCAGGAACGTTTGATCAACTTACCGATTGGGTCGTTTTCACGTCCTGGATCTTTTACGCTTTGGTGACGTTTTCTGTTTTCCGATTGAGAAGAAGGAAGGATGTGCCCTTGGCGTCCTACCACACCTGGGGATACCCCTGGCTCCCTGCCCTGTTCTGTCTTTCCTCGGTTCTACTTCTGGCAAATACTGTGCTGAATAGCCCGAAGGAGACCGGGTTGGGTCTTGGTTTTGTGCTTTTGGGAATTCCTGTTTTTTACGGATTTAGAAGATAGGTGGAGTCTTCTTCAATCGTTCGATCCGTTTTTCTACGATTCGTCGAAAAGGCTGATTTCCTGCCCGGCTCAATTCCACCAGACAAAGAAAATAGTCGCTCTCTGCGTCATTCAAGTTGAGGTAGCTGGCTAGCTCCGAAGCTTGCTCCGGGGTGAGCTCTCGGACTCCTCGAAACACCTGACTGATCAGTGTTGCGTGGACCCGCAAGGCCATTGCCATCTTCTGGTAGTCGCCTCGTTTCGCCTTTTCTGTAACGAACTGTTTGTAACTATCGTACTGAAATATACTCATACCTTTGTGATTATCGCGTACCTCCCTACCAAACCGCAGTGAGAAATTTGACGTGTATACGTAAGGCGTTCACTCTGGCGTGAATGGATAAAGAGATCACGGTACTTCGCTTGGGCGGTGGGGGTTGGATTTCCCTTCCTGATTTTGTCGCTGTCGAGGAGCCCCTAGAGATTCGCTTGGGGGAAAAGAGTGTTGCCCTCACCATGCGCACCCCGGGGCATGACGAAGATTTGGCTGCTGGTTTTTTGTTCAGCGAGGGCGTTTTGCACTCGCCTAGCCAGGTGAAAAGAATTTTTCCCTGTGGGAAAGCAAACACCATTCGAGTGGAGCTTGAAGACGGGGTCGTGGTGGATTGGAAGCGCCTCGAGCGGCATTTTTATAGGACATCGAGTTGTGGCGTCTGCGGGAAGGCTTCCTTGGAAGCGTTGTCTGTGGTGGGAGTGAAAGAAATTCCGAGAGAGGGATTCAAAATTTCCAAAGAAATTATTTGCGAAATGCCGCTTCGCCTTCGCGCCGAACAGGAGGTCTTTGACAAGACTGGCGGCTTGCATGCTGCGGCCCTTTTTTCGCGGGAAGGAAAACTTATCAGCTGTCGAGAAGATGTTGGACGGCATAATGCGGTAGACAAGCTTCTGGGGGCGCAGTTTCTCGAGGGGAGAACTCCTCTTTCTGATGTCGTTTTGTTCTTGAGTGGTCGGACGAGCTTTGAGCTGATGCAAAAGGCCGTGGTTGCGGGAATTCCGATGGTGGTAGCCGTGGGGGCTCCCTCGAGTTTGGCTGTGGATCTGGCAAAACAATTTCATGTGACTCTGCTTGGCTTCACGCGCGATAAACGATTTAATATTTATCACGGCGAGGAACGGGTTTCATGAAGCAACTTGCGGAGGTGGGGCGGCTCGCATGAATGAAGACAGAAATCTCCGTATTTCCCGTCCGGGAGAAGTGGCTGGCGGATTGAGTGCGGTAACCTCCGCGCTGAAAATGTCGTTTTCTCAAATGGGCATGCTGCGCGCGGCAAGTACGTTGCTCAAGGTAAATCAAAAGGATGGCTTTGACTGTCCCGGTTGTGCCTGGCCGGATCCTGACGATCGCAGGTCCATGGTGGAGTTCTGCGAAAATGGGGCGAAGGCTGTGGCCGAAGAGGCCACGAGAAAGCGGGTCACTCCGAAATTTTTCAAAGAGTGGTCTCTTCTAGCTCTTGCCGAACAGAGTGATTATTGGCTCGGGGGTCGAGGAAGGCTGACTCACCCGATGTATCTACCGTCTGGTACGCAACACTATCAGCCTATCTCGTGGGAGAATGCTTTTGCTCTTATCGCAAAAGAATTGAAGGGATTGGCCTCTCCCAACGAGGCGATCTTTTACACCTCGGGACGCACGAGCAACGAGGCCGCGTTTCTCTATCAGCTATTCGTGCGTCAATTCGGTACCAATAATCTTCCGGATTGCTCGAATATGTGTCACGAGTCGAGTGGGGTTGCGCTTTCGCGGACAATCGGATCGGGGAAGGGGAGTGTTACTCTAGAAGACTTTGATCATGCCGACTGCATTCTCGTCATCGGGCAGAACCCTGGCACGAATCACCCGCGGATGCTTGCGACGCTTCAAACGGCGGCTCGCAGGGGATGCAAGATTATCAGTATTAATCCCTTGGCGGAAACGGGCCTGAAGCGTTTTTCCCATCCGCAAGAGGTGATGGGGCTCTTGGGCAAGAGTACGGAATTAGCCACCCATCATCTCCCGGTGCGCATCAATGGAGATGTGGCACTCTTAAAGGGCTTGCACAAGTCGCTAATGGAAAAACCGAATTTCGCGAATTTAGCATTCATTCAGAAGCACACAGAGGGGTTCGAGGCCTTTCGCGACAACATTCTGATGGAAAGTTGGGAGAAGATTGTCGAGCAGTCGGGTATCGAGGAGGAAAAAATCCGGGAGGTGGCTCAGGTTCTTGCGGATTCGAAGGCCTTAATTTGTTGTTGGGCCATGGGCCTAACGCAGCATTTGAATGCGGTCGCCAATATTGAAGAAATTGTGAATTTGCTTTTGCTAGGGGGGCACTTCGGGCGGCCGGGAGCGGGGGCTTGCCCCGTTCGGGGGCATAGTAATGTGCAAGGCGACCGCACGATGGGAATTTGGGAGAAGCCTTCCCCGGCATTTCTCGCAGCGTTGGGAAAAGAGTTTCAATTTACTCCTCCTTCGGCGCACGGGTACGACACCGTCGAGGCGATTCAGGCGATGCACGGGGGGAAAGCAAAAGTGTTTTTCGCGATGGGAGGCAACTTTATTTCCGCCTGTCCCGATACTGAGTTCACGGCGCAAGCATTGAAGCAATGCCGTCTCACCGTGCATGTTTCGACAAAATTGAATCGCTCACATGTGGTGACGGGGAAAGAGGCTTTAATCTTGCCTTGCCTTGGAAGGACAGAACGGGACATTCAAGCAAGAGGGCCACAATTTGTGAGTGTCGAAAATTCAATGGGGGTGGTTCACTCATCACAAGGGAGGCTCGAGCCCGCGTCGGAATTCCTAAAAAGTGAACCTGCCATTGTCGCGGGCCTTGCGAAAGCGGTTTTGGGGCAGGATTGGGATTTTTTGATCGAGGACTATGACCGAATTCGCGGGCGAATCGCAAATGTCGTGCCGGGGTTCGAGAATTTTCCGGAGCGGATTCAACGGGCCGGCGGATTTGCTTTGCCCCATCCGGTACGGGATCGTTTGGAGTTTCTTACGGACACTGGGAAAGCTAAGTTCACCGTTCATCCGATTCCCGAGTGGAAATTGGAGCCGGATAATTTCTTGATGATGACGTTAAGAACCCACGATCAATACAACACCACAATTTACGGCCTCGACGATCGGTACAGGGGAATTTTAAAAGGCCGACGGGTGGTTTTGGTAAATCCGCAAGATATCCGAGATCGCGGTTTTTCAGATGCTCAAATCGTAAATTTGGTGAGTCACTTCGAAGGTGAAATACGCCGCGCGGAACGTTTTCAGATCGTTTCTTATGAAATCCCTCGCGGGTGCATTGCCACCTATTTTCCGGAAACGAACGTTTTGGTCCCGGTGCGGAGCTACGCCGAAGGGAGTCAAACGCCCACTTCGAAATCCATCGTCGTGAGCTTTGAAGCTTTAGGTTAGTGGTGTCCTGAATTGACGTCGCAAGCGTATCGGCGAAAAAAAGCCTTTTCCTTAGGAGGTTCTTGACCTGTGGCGTCGTAAGAGGTTCAGTGGCCTCATTACGCTAGGAGGGTGTTGTGAAATTAGTACTTCTACTTGGATTATTTCTTTTTCCGTTTTCTACTTTTGCTGTCGATTATAAGTCGGCGGATTGCGAGGACTCCGGGTTTGTGAATGGAGCCTGGCAGGACGTTATCAGCCAGGATCCTAGTATCCTCGAGCAGCTGAAAGACATCGCAGACAAAAGCGGGGTCAAGGGATTCGATGTTCCCATGACGAATTGCTGGGTGAAATGGCCGGTCGATGACAAGGGACAATCTATTGGTGGCTACCGAACCGTCATCATGGACAAGGTATGGAAGAGTCCGGGTGACAAGAAATACTCTCATGGCGGAATCAAAATCATTTATTTTCTGAAATATGAACGAGTTACTTACGAAGACGGCGGGACGGGGGTAGCAAAAAATCGAAAAGTCAAAGGCATCGCTCTCTGCCGTGGTCCTGAAGCGTGTGAGGATCTCGCGATCCCCGTTGCTAGGCAAAAGGACGAAAAAGGGACGGCGAGCGTCCCCCTTTCCAAAAAGAGCGTTATCGATGTAGC
>JAHFAF010000287.1 GCA_023250715.1 Pseudobdellovibrionaceae bacterium
GGCTTAGCAGCTTTTGTGGAGGACACAAGAGGTTTTACGCGATGAGTTATATTTAGGCGATTAGCCAGCGGCCCAGGAAGAAGAGTCCTCCTGAAATAAGCATGGAGACAGGGAGGGTAAGAACCCAGGCGAGAATAATATTCCGCACGGTCGAGCGGTTTACTCCCGATTTATTCGCCCACATCGTTCCCGCCACGCCCGACGACAGCACATGGGTGGTGCTGACGGGAAGTCCTCCAATATCGGCCAATCCGATCATCGTCATTGCGACAAGCTCGGCCGTGGCGCCTTGTCCGTAGGTAAGATGTGCTTTTCCGATTTTCTCTCCCACGGTAACCACGACTCGCTTCCATCCAATCATCGTTCCGATGCCTAAGCACAAAGCCACCATGAGAACGACCCATGTGGGAACGTATTCGATGGTATTTCTGAGGCGGCTTTTTGCACTGATGAGCGCGGCGCGATCTTCTTTCAGAAGTCCAGGAGTGGTCTTCAAGAACTTCGAAAGCTGGCGATCGAGCTCATAGACGGAGACTCTTAAATGCCAGCGCTGATCGGAAGGTAACTCTGAAAAGGTGTCCTTGCTTCCAATGGCGCGAGAGACACGCTCGACGGATCGTAGGAGGTTATCCACCTCGACTTCTTGTTCGGTTAAGGCCACTGGTCGCATGCCGATCTCTTCTTGGGCGGGAATTTGGGCCACTAGTACGTGGTGAAGTTCCTGGGCGGATTGACGGACTTCAATTCCACCCGAGCCCAAGCCCATATTGAGCGCGAACTGCATTGGCATCAGGCCCACGAGAATAAGCATGACGAGCCCCATTCCCTTTTGGCCGTCATTCGATCCGTGAGCAAAGCTGACTCCGGTACATGTCAAAATGAGTGTTCCTCGAATCCAGCCGGGAGGTCTTGCGCCCTTTTCGGGAGACTGGTGCAGGGATTTTCCAGGCCGAAGGAACTTCAGTAGTATTAGGAGGGCGCCACTCAAAAAGAATCCTATGAGAGGAGAGAACAAAAGAGAAAGGCCAATATCCCAAACTTTTCCGTAGTTCACTCCGTGAAGTGCATCTCCATAGGTATACAAGGAATGGGCGATTCCGACACCGATAATGGATCCGATAAGGGTGTGTGAGCTCGAAGCCGGAATGCCAAGGCTCCACGTTCCCACATTCCAAAGAATCGCCGCGCCTAAAAGGGAGAGCACCATAACGAGCCCAGCCCCCGAATTCATTTTTACGAGAAGTTCCAGAGGAAGAAGATGGACGATTGCGAAGGCAACTCCGATTCCGCCCAGCATCGTTCCCAGAAAATTGAAAAAGTCCGACCACGCTACGGCAACATTTGGCCGCATCGAACGAGTATAAATCACAGTAGCTACGGCGTTGGCCGCATCGTGGAAGCCATTCACAAACTCGAAGGCAAAAGCGAGGACGAGAGAAAAAATGATTACGACTAGCTGTAAGGTAGATAACTGTGAAATTGCCTCTAGAAGCACTGAATCCCCTCCCTTTCCAATGGGCGGGGTCAATATATAGAAGCTGACACCTCGGGCCAACAGTCCGATTGTTAGGGTTTGTTTAGGGTGGGGTAGCCCGCCTACTGGGTATTATGAATTGCAAAGGCTCTCGGGCGGTTGGCGGTCCTTCAATCCGCGGGTCTGGGTAGTTTTACTTAACTATTTCAAAGGCTTTTCCAACGCTTCTGGGCGTTCACTTTTTGGTGACGCTGCCCCGAGCGGCTGCGGCTGCGATCTGCGCATCCGTTGCGGATGCCTGGATAAATCATCATGAATGGATAAAAAAAACCAACCCGGTGAGGGGTTGGTTTCAAATTATTCTAAATTAGATCTAGATTACTTTACCTTCGATTTGCCCGTGAGTGATTCCACGTCGTGAGTCACTCCGTCGATCACGTCGGGAGTCGAGTCGCTGCCAAGAGCATGGACTCGTGCTGTGATCTTGGGGAGGCCTGTCTGGCAGCTCGTCAAAGAAGTGCGATCCGTGGCCAGTTTCAAATCGAGGGTCGTTGCAGTATCCTGCCTTTCAGAGAGTCTTGCCGTGACTTCATTCAGGTGCTTCTGAGCCGTGCCCTTATCCGCATCGAACCTAATAGCGGCGAAAGACATCGCGGTATCATAAGTCGATTTTGCTTCGGCGAGCTTTTTCGTAACGGCTCCAGGTAACGCTTCGGATTTCTTGAGATCAAGCTTGGTAAGCTGAATCGTCGCCTGGTCATCGGTCTTCTTAATGCCCTTGATGATCTTGGAGGCGAGGTCGGCAGATTTCGTAAGCCCGCTGAAATCCTCAATAGCGGCGGGGTCGTCCTTCGAGACAGGAGCCACGCCCAACTTCTTGAGGGTTTCCATAAGCTTCGAATGCCCATCCTTCTTGAATGTATCCGACATCACATCGGTAACAACGCTGTCCAAAAGCTGCGACTTGGCATCCTCTGAGGAAACTTCATCCTTATCGATGACAACAGTCGAACCGGCGACAGGGACGACTTCAAAATCAAAGGCGTCCGCAATCGCTTTCTTTACAAGAGCTCGCTCGTTCTTTTCACGATCCGTTTGCGCTTTGCTCTCCGCTTTAACGCGGGTCTTTTCAAAGTCGCTGACGGAATCCGCGAATTCTTTGATGGCTTTCCCATTCTCGGTCGTGATCGCTTTGTGTTCGGCTTCGCTCGCCTTTTCTTTGATTACAATTTGAGCGAGCTTTTCCTCAATCAATTTCGGGCTCGGGCAGGCTTGGAGCACTTTGTCCAAGTTTCGCGCCGAACTCAATACGGCATTTAAGCTATCTACTCTAGCAATATCGAGCTTCTTCTCAGGGGTGGCTTGGAAGCCAGCCTTTTCCTTTGTAATCGTCGGAAAAGGAATTTTGTTCGCATCCATGCGGAATTCGACGGAGGCCATTTCTCGGCGCATCTGAGTGAGGGGATCAATCTTGGAATCTTCTAGAATCTTATCAATTTTCTTCACAAGGTCGTCAAAGTAGGTCTGACGGGTACGGCCGTCGAATTGAAAGGAGTTAGAGCCAGGAATTTTGGAATCCCGTAGCTCTTCAATGAAGGCCTTTAGATCCGTAACAGTTCCGATCGCCTTTTGGTCTTCGAGGCTCCAAATATCTTGGAGCATCTTGCGCATCTCATCCGCGCGGACTTTATTGGCGCCTGGGTTCTTTTCGTCCCACTTCTTATTCATCACGGCGACAATTTCGTTCAACTTCTTTAAAGTGTCTTTGTGATCCGCATTCCAGGCTTCGAGCTGTTCATTACGCTCGACCGTCGCATCCAGCTGCTTTTGAACCGGATTGATTACGTTAGTAAGGAGCTCCGATCTGGAATCGGGAAGGTCCGCTTTTGCGGAGAGGGAGAATCCCGCGACCGCTACCACCACCATTGAAAGAAACGCTTGCTTCGTGACCACTGTGTACCTCATTCCACTCAACTTTCGACTCAACTTCACTTCAACAACCCTTTGCGGGCATGGGCCCACAGAGGAAAGCTCACAGGGAATGCTGCAAGCAAGGTGCCACCGGGAAAACAATTTTCGAAAATAGAGTTCACACTTCCTTATATAGAGAGAATTACGTCGATTGAAATTTAGATGGTTTCGATCACAATTCGTTCGCGAATTGTTTGGCCACGTGTCAACGGCTCCGACACTTTCGTAAAATGACGAAAAACGGCGCAAAAAAATTAGGAGGGACAATTTTCGATGTCGTTTGAAAGAAATGATCGACTGTCTACGCATACAACCTGTGGCCACCCTTTTGCACAAGCCCCACGCGACGGAATGCCGCCTGGTGGCGCGGTCCGTTCTATTGAGCTTTTTGAAGGGGTAGAGAAATGCTGAAAAATATCTTTAAAGGCGTTGTGGTTGGGTTGATGGCGGGGCTGGTTCTTTCGGCCTGTAGCAAGAAGAAGTTGGATGTGGCGCCTCCGGTGGCTCCGACAAGTCCCACTTATTCTCGCGGTTTAATCAATACGATTGAGTACGGAACAACGAGCGTTGCTGTTCGTACGAATTATCCGAGCTTTGTCGAGGGGTGTGTTCAGGTGGTCGAGTATACGAACCTCGATACTAAGAAGGCAGAGTTCCAGCAGCTTGAGTTTTCGAGCGAAGTTTGTCCGACGAAGAACGGTGCTGTGAGCCTAATGGATGCCGCAAGCGTTCGAGCGGAATTTCATATGAAGAAGGACGGTGAAAAGACGATTTTCTTCTTCAAGAACGAAGACAATGCATTCGGCGAGTTCGCTTCTCAATCTTATAACGGCGAGACTTGGATTGAGCTGACCGAGCTCTGCACGGGCGATTACGACGGCAACTGCACCGTAACGGTCGAAAATACCAAGCTCAAGTCGATTCAGTAATCTGTGGCCAGCGCCTCCTCTGTGGGGGCGCTGGCTTTTTTTGTTGTTGCGAGGAGCCCGAAGGGCGACGAAGCAATCTCATCACTCGGCCTCTATTCTCTGGCCTTTTTAGCCATCCACTCCCGGTAACGGCTCAGAAGTACCTCTTTTTCCTCAGGCACGGCAGTCGTCAATTTCTCGATGAAGCTTGGATCGTCGGGCCACGGGAGACTCGCTTCCAACTTGCGTTTAGCTTCGTCCGTAGAAATCTGCGGAATGACGGGCTCCAATGGCGGCGTGGGTCCCTTGGGCACAAGTTGCGCAAGGGGATACAAGAAATAAGCCTTTCCGGGCTGGTTTCCCATATAAAGGGTCTGCAGTCCGTCTCCCGCGAGTTGCAAGGCGGATCGTCCTTGGCCATTCGGAGAGGCATAGATGATTCCTTGAATCCGATCCTCGCCAATTCCGAGTTTCTCCATCAAATTTCTGACTTCAAGGAACGGAATGGCGGTGGCGTGCGTTCGATCTACGATAGTGGGCACAGAAGAAACCCCGGACCCTCTCTGCAAATCTTGGCTCGCGACACCCGTGGGGGAGCTCAAGGGCGGCAAATTTAGAACATTGCGATTTTTTTGTTCTTCTAGGTAGTTTTTCAATTTCAAAATTTCATCGTGAGTCATCTTGATCTTGACTCGAACATGATCTCCCTTTGAGATCGCAAAGGAGGCGTACATCTTGATACTGTCTATCTTCGCCATCGAACCCCAGCCGTAATGATAAATCTTGGGGCCGATACGAATCGCGGCTTCCGCGGAATCCGGGTAATAGATTAGCTCTACGATTCCGTCATCGACGTCTTCTGGATGCATTCCCTCTGGCGCGGTTTGGTCGAAACTTTTTGTGAGATCAATTTGATCGAGTCCCCACTTCATCGTCATCATTCCGGCGAGTGCAAGCCCGCGCACGGTCCACTTGAGCAGCTCTCTTAAGTTTCTCGCGTTTCTATAAAGCTCCGGATGCTCTTCTACCTCTTTTCGAAGGCGTTCGACCTCCTGGATAAGGCCGTGGGTATTTTTTACAAAGTCCACTTCGTTAAAATGAGGAGCCTCGAAAAAAGTCTCAGGGGATTTCAGGGGAGCCTTCGGATCGGCTGTGATTTTTCCCTCAAGGCTGTCGAGCTTGTGCTCTTTGGGGATGTTCGGAATGAAAAGAAGAGTTCTCAATAAGTGGAAGGGAGCTTTTCCGAAAGTACCTGCCATATGCTTTTGTTGTTCCCAGAGCTCGCCCTCCCATTGCTTTCTTAGTTCTTCGTAGTCTTTAATTCCCTCGTTGAGCTCACTTGCCATTTTGCGAACGAATGCTTCATCCGTTCCGGCTATTTTCATGCGCTCAATTTCCGATGGGGTGAAGTAGGTACCGGTTTTATAAACATAGGCTTTGTAGATCAGATCTCCAATATCCAACTTCTTTCGCAAAGCAGGG
>JAHFAF010000288.1:0-3338 GCA_023250715.1 Pseudobdellovibrionaceae bacterium
CCGCACGGACTCTCCAAAAATAAATTCCGGCCTTTATCGCCGGAAGCTTTGAAAGGTTTTCCGTCACATCACTTTGAAGAAGATATTCTTTGAACTCCTCAGTGCGACTAATTTCAATGACATAGTGACTAGCCCCCCTCACTTCGTCCCAGCGAAGCTCCACTGTACTCCCCTCTTTCACGAAGGATTTATCAGCGGGAGAAATAAGATTGTACTGAACGGGCGGCATCAGAGTGAATTCCCGAGGAGCACTCATGGCCACATCCCGTCGCACCCTCCAGTAGTAGCGCCCCGGCACCAGTTCCGCCTGCACGCTTCGCCCTGAGGTTCGCAACTTTCTCGAGTCGAGGAACTCTGGCTCTCGGCTCAGCTCCACCTCTTTTGCTTCTTCACCCGACCAGTAAATGGAGATGGATTCCAAATTGTTCTTTGCAAAGATCCTCGCATGATCCACGGGGTACTTCGGCTCGATATTGAGGCTGGTCTCGATACGAGCGATGCCTCTTTGAGGTTGCACTTGGAGTGCTTCTCCCACTTTTAGGGTGAGAGGAACCACTAGAGCATCCTTCTTCACGGCAGAGGGGGGGGAGTTTTTCGCCTCCTCTTCCGTATCTGGAATCACCTTCACTTCTCCGCTTTTCACCTGAACTTGCGATTGCTCCGCCATGGGTGGCTTCGAGAGCACCAGCTCGCTATCGGGACTCAAAATGAGGCGGTGATTTCTCAATTTAAAAGGGACTGCCACCTTTCTCGCCCGAACCCGCACGACCCCTTGCCCGAGTTCCAAGTTCAGTAGCTGATTATTGGTCGCGTGATTATTCTCTCCGAAACGAACGAGGGTGTTACTTTCGAGAAGGATCTCTCCCTTGCCTTGCAATTCGAGGCGCGCTGTCGAATCGGGCCCGGTCAAAAGAGAATCCCGGAGGTGGATGACATCGTTATTACCCAAGGGATACCAGGTAAGGCTCGCCTCCCCCCGGCTCTTCAGCACATTCCGCTTTTCCACGACGTGCCCGATGTCCTTCCAAATATTCGCCTTCACTTCCCAGGGCAACGGCAATTGAATCACCTTGATTTGATGAAGAAGGTAAACGACTTCCAGTCCAAGAAGAATGACCGCAAGAGATAGAAGAAAGAAATCCCGCCAGTTCTCCCGCCGGTGCAGCCGGGCTAGGCCCTCCTTCACGTTTTCAGACATAAGGTGATTTTATCATTTAACTTTTTGCATTATTTCACTTTCTTCCGAGAGCCTTGATCCACCTGGGGAATTTCTGTTATACATCGCGTCTAATGAGGGCCAAATGAAACGACTCCTTTTCCTCTTCCTGTTCTGTTTTTGGGCCATTGCCCAACAGCCGGTAAACTCTTTGGATCAATCCACCCTGGATCACTTGAAGAAAAAAAATCAGGGAAATGAAACTGTCGATCTCTCACCCCTCGAAAAAATTGTGGTAGGCGGGAAAACCCTTACCTTGAAATATTTCACCTCCCAACTTGAGCCCAAGGGATGTCGAATTAAAGAATGGAAGAGGAATAATATAGGGGACGAATGGTGGCTCACCAGACAGAGAAATGATTTTCAAGCTTCCTACAATAGTTGCGCCGCTAACCGGTTTAGTGGAAATTACGTTCGAACGACAGCAACATTTGTTGACGCCCCGTATGCCATCTGGAATTCAAGACCTATTTCGATAGTACCGACGATCTCGGCCGAATGCATTTTGGATCAGATGAGCGATCTCAAGAACATTTTGGAAAAATCGACGAATCGTACTCTGTTGACCGAGCTGGACGTAAACGAAGTCCGTTTGGAAATCCAAGAGAATTCTTCTAATGCGTTCGACGAATCAAAGCTTACTTTCGGACTACGTGTTTCAAATGATCCCATTCTGACCGTGACTGTGATTGTAAATTCCAAGGGCACCTGCTTTCATAGCTCGGAAGCAGCCATGGAGGAAACCTTTATCCGCTGGGATAAGGACTCACGCCTCGAGGAGATTCGGGCCAAGGCCAAAGCCGCTGCAAAAATCAATGCAAAAAAGAAATCTAGTACAGCCAATGCCCAAGGCATTCTGCAAAGCCTTCAAAACTAACGCAGTGGGCCCTCTCGGATTTTCACGAAATTGCCGATACGCAAAGGGTGAACCGACGCCTTCTCATAGTGGATGATGAGCCAGCCTTACTCGATGCGTACCGGATCATCTTAAGTCCGCCCACGCCTAGAATCACAATCTCTTCCTCGCGCACCACGAACGCTGCTCCGGCGCAAAATGCCCCCCCGCCATCTCCTAACTACCAGTTCGAAGCGACGATGGTACAGAGCGGGGAAGAAGCGCTGGAGCAAATTGAATACGCCATGAAGGACAATCGCCCATTTGTCGGAGGTTTTTTCGACGTGAAATTAGGCGGGGGGATGGACGGTCTCGAATTGATCAAGCGGGCGAAGAGTCTCGACGAAAACCTTTTGTGCGTCACGGTCACCGCTTATCAGGATAGAAGTATCGATGAGATATCGAAAATTTTTGGTGAGTACTACGCCGACCGTTGGGATTTTATCTCTAAGCCCTTCTCGCCGAATGAAATTCTGCAAAAAGCGCGAAACCTCATCACGAACTGGGACAGAAGAAAGCGCGAAAAAGAATATCTAGAACAGATCAAAAACCAACAGCAACTCCTCATTCGCCAAGAGCGATTGACGGCCATGGGGACCCTCGCGCGAAGCGTGGGCCACGAGTTCAACAACGTACTTTTCAAAATTATAGGACGAGCCGAGCTCGCAATGGCCCATGGGAAGCCGGAGGAAATGAAGGAAGCGCTTGCAATTATCGCAGCCGCCGCTCAACGGGCCGGCGTCATTATTCGAAATCTTCAGGGGCTAGTAAAGACAGATGGAACGCGCGAACTTTGCGCCATCGAACTTCCCATTAAGGACTCCGTCACACTCATGGAGCATGAACTTAAGTTGGCTGCCGTTACGCTAAAAGAAGAATATGCAGCAAATCTATCTCAAGTCTTCGTGAATCGTGTCGAAATTGGGCAGGTACTTTTGAATTTGCTGATCAATGCCGTCCACGCGATGGAAGGTAAAAAAGGCGAAATTAAAATTAGAACCTTCAAGGACTACACGGGAATCGGAATTGAAGTTTCCGATACGGGCCATGGAGTTGCTCCAGAACACATGCCACGGCTCTTCGAGCCTTTATTCAGCACAAAAGGGGAAAAAGGATCCGGTATCGGTTTGAATGTTTCCAAAAAAATTATTGAAAACCACGGTGGGAAAATCAACGTCGACAGCATTCCAGGACAAGGAACCACATTCCGAATCTGGCTCCCCCTCC
>JAHFAF010000288.1:3438-5820 GCA_023250715.1 Pseudobdellovibrionaceae bacterium
TCGCCATTCGTTTGATTGTAGCACCACCCTAGATTGGTGCCGCCGGCAGTGGACCGCACTTGCGTTTTGGTAAGCGTACTGCAATCCCAAACTGAGTTCTGCTGATTCAAGGGCACGGTGGTCAGTGTCCACGGGTTTACCGGAACACCTGATGCACCATCCAAAATGCGCTTTCCGGGAGTCGTGGAGATTGCGCTAAGAACAGGATGCGATCCGATATAAACATTTGCTTGAATTTCGGTAAACCCAGGGTAGGCGGGAGCGGTGGTATCTTCCTTCAATGCAATTGTCGCACGCGCGACTGCAATAGCCGATCGAATGCCGCCCAGAGAGCCCCTCGTGGAAGCATTGCGGGCCTCAATTCTCATATCTTGAAAATTTGGAATGGCCACCGCCGCTAGAATAGATAGCAGCAAAATAACCATCACGAGCTCGATTAGAGTAAATCCTCGCACCATCCCGACTATTTTCCTGATGCCTTTCATCGGTGTGTGCCCCCCCTTAATAATTATTCTCTGTAGTGCTGGAACCATTGCGATCGGAATTCGCCCAGATGGTTCCTGTCGTCTGATTATAACACCATCCAAAATCGGTCTGGCCCGCCGAGGACCGTACGAAATTTTTCGTAAGCGTGCTGCAGTCGAATACGGACGCCTGTTGCGCAATCGGTACGGTAATTAAAGACCAGGGATTTACTGGAATCGCCCCGGTTGCGTCCATGATATTTTTATTCACCGCACTAGCCGCGGAGAGCACCGGGTGGGAGCCATCATAGGTGTTCAACTGCATTTCCACCACAGTGGGGTACAGAGGTACCGTATTGTCTTCTCTCAACGCGATCGCAGCACGTGCCACCGAAATGGAGGTGCGAACTCCGCCAAGAGATCCCTGAATCGCAGCGTTTCTTGCATCCGTTCTAAAATCCTGGAAATTGGGAATGGCGACAGTTGCCAAGATAGCCAAGAGCAGAATTACCATGACGAACTCGATCAAGGTAAATCCACCAAACCGCCGAAGACCTTTCATCCAGTCTTAGTCCTTAGAATGTTGTGGAATCTCGTACACATTATACCACGAGCTATTTTTAATAGGTAAGGTCGATGTCGTCGCCGGCCCCGCTATTATCGGCTTTGTTGGGCCCCCAACTTCTCAATCGACGTGGGCTGGTTGTAAATACATACGCGGTTCCCCAGGCGTCTTGTTGGTAATTGCTCGTGGTGGAGCTATCGACATAAGGACCGCGCCAACCTAAGCGCGTCAGAGGATCGTAGGTAGCAACCGTGACGGGCTGAGTGACAAGGTCAGTCAGCGAAGACGGAAGTTTGCTCGCGTCGGCCTCGTAGCCTGGGTTCGTATACGTGCCGCCACTCGAGACTCGAGCATCTCCGACGATGGCCCGCTTAATCGCGGCCATTTCGTCTTTAGTGACCGCCGACTTGGCGTCGTCTCTTAAATCGATAAAATTAGGAATAGCGACGATAGAAACAATGGAGAGGAGCAAAATCGCCATGACCATTTCGATGAGGGTAAATCCGAAAGGCCTGGGCGATCCCATAAGATGTGGGAGGAACAAAACTAAAAGTGGTTTTCTCTTTCCGTGGCCGCAGCCGAGTTTTTGTCGGAATTCGACCAAATTTGGCCTGTAGTCTGGTTATAGCACCAGCCGAAGTCCGTTTCGTCCGTGCCGGAGCGCAAGAAGCTCTTCGTTAATGTCGAGCAATCCCAAATCGAGTTTTGCTGCGCAATCGGTATCGTCTGCAAGGACCACGGATTCTTAGGAATTCCTTCCGCGTCATCCAGGATTTTCTTATTTACCGAGGATAGAGCGGTAAGCGCCGGATGGGAGCCGTTGTAAGCGTTTCCCTGCATTTCCACTGCAGTCGGATACTTCGGCGCAGTGATCGCGGGATCTTCTTTTAGCGCTATTGCCGCGGTCGCTACCGCGATCGCCGCTCTTAGAGCTCCCAAGCCTCCATGCGTGGCCGCGTTCTTGGCCTCCGTTCGGAAATCAATGAAGTTCGGGATCGCGATCGCCGCTAGGATGGCCAAGAGTAAAATCACCATCACTAATTCGATCAGCGTAAAACCTTTCAAGGTTTTGCGGGGCTTCACCATAGTGGATGCCTTTCTCAAAAGTTATCTATTCTGCAGTTAAAAATGAACGATGACTGATTAAAATCTCTTTAATTATAACGTCCACTTGATTTAGCAGCAAGAGAAGTTGACAGACAAATAGTGAACTTCTTTTATGAAGTAAGTTCCGCGTTCGTATTCGCTCCTCTCTCTTTGATGACGCTTCGAGGTAAATTTAGATGAAAAGATTCTCTGTTTTGATCTTGTGCGGCATGGCTTTCTTGAGTCTGGCGGCCCCTATTGGAGATC
>JAHFAF010000289.1 GCA_023250715.1 Pseudobdellovibrionaceae bacterium
ATTCAAAATAGCACTGGCCAAACTCGCGCAGGACATCAGTACTGCCGATGAGGCATCTCTAAATGATGCCCAGAAAAAATTGGATGAGAAAATAAAGGAGCTTGAGGATCTCATCGCAAAGGAACCGGACGAGACAAGGAAAAAGGAACTTCAAGAAACCTTAGCCAAATTGAAGACTCTCGATCAGGAAGGAAAGGACAAAAGAATGGCTCTGACCGGGAGAAGAATAGATGAATTGGAAAATAGCCGGGTGAATAAGCCCAACCGGGTGCTCAATCAAGTTCTATTGCCTATCGGCGAGACCAATCACTCTCCCAATATAAACAGCGGGAACGCCGCGCCTGCCGGGCTTCGTAGTTACGGGTATGACGAAACGCCAAGACCTCCGAAACGCTCTTCTCAAAGCCAATCACGTCCGCCGCAAGGACAGACGGCGAGAACTTCGGCGCCAAGCCGAATACCTGCGACAGCGCCTCCCCCCATACGTACATCCTCGTCGGGAACACCGAGCATTCAAGAGGGGGGAAATTCTGCGGCAACACAACAAAGCTCTCCTTCCACTGGTTACAATGCATCTCCCCCAAGTGGTTTCTCCGGGGCGAATCTTGCGCGATCTCCTACATTACTTCCCTCGCAGCCAATGGAATTTCCAGATCCTCTAAAGCCCCAGGCACGATCGGCTCCGCCCTCCTCTGTCGTTCCTCCCACTCAAGTGAGCCCGGCCGAGACTTCCCCTCGAATCGGAGTAACGCCATCGCCGCAACAATTAAGTCGGCCCGGAAGTTCGATACTCTCGCAAAACTCCATTTCCGAAACCACAGATAGAGGAGCGAAAAATCCCATTGGGTCCGTCTCGAATCTCTATGCTAATTCAGTTGCGAGCACGTCCGGCTCTTCGGATAGCGCTTCTCTTTACTCGCCTCTAGTCACTTCCGCTCCAACGGCACAAGAAAAGGCGCCGGTAGTGGCCTACGCAGCCTCTCCGACAGGATTCTACGGAATGCTTTCCCCCGTGAAGACTCAAGGCCAATACATTCAAGGAGTGGGGAAATCGACGTCCTCCTCCCTTCCATTGACTGGACTCGAACCAAAGCCTGCACTCCAACAAACAGAATTTGCCCAAGTAGATATCAGGGACATTCCCACCTATCGCCCGCCGTCCATGAAAGGGCTTATTTATACAGCTCCAAAGAAGCCCAAACTCGATATCCAAGAGTTTCGACTCGAGCCCCGTCAAAATCCGGTTCTATAATGTATAATCACTCGTAATGTCCCCACCCTTTGTTCCCGCTAAAAAAGAAATTGCTGAAATTACCGCTCGGTCTGTAATCCTGGGAATTCTCTTGGGAATCGTTCTCACTGCCGCAAATGCCTATCTAGGGCTTTACGCGGGCATGACTGTATCGGCTTCGATTCCGGCGGCGGTACTTTCGATGGGAATCCTTCGAGGTCTTTTTCGCACAGGAACGATACTCGAAAACAACATCGTTCAGACGATTGCATCTTCCGGGGAATCGTTGGCCGCGGGAATTCTTTTTACCGTACCAGCATTAATGCTCACAGGAGTTTGGTCCGATATCGCCTTCTGGCCTACGGTTCTCATTTGCTTAAGTGGAGGACTCCTTGGAATTGTTTTCATGGTTCCGTTGCGCAAAAGTCACATCGTAGAAGCAACGGATTTAACCTATCCGGAGGGGCGTGCTTGCGCCGAAGTGTTGATCGCAGGAGAAAGGAGCTCGGGTGAAATTCGCCCCGTTCTTTACTCCGTTCTCGCGGGCGGAGCCTTTAAATTTTTCACCCAAGGGATAGCGCTATTCAAGGGGACATTGGAAAGAACCGTCACTCTCAGAGACTTTCCCTTATATCTCGGGACAGAAGTATCCGCTGCCTTGATCGCCGTCGGCTACATCGTCAGCTGGGAAATTGGTCTGGCCGTGGTTCTTGGGGGCATTACAAGCTGGTGGATTGCCGTTCCTTATCTTGGTCTTCCCGATCAGGCCGATCTCATTCCGGCGTTCTGGCGTGTGTGGAATGCTCAAGTTCGGTATCTCGGCGTCGGAGCAATGATTACAGCTGGCCTGTGGTCCATAATCCAGGTTCGCAAGGAAATGTTGAAAGGAATTCTAGAAGCCTGGAAGGGTTTTCGAAATCGTTCCTCGGAAGACTCCGTTCCCCGCACCGAGAAAAACATTAAGAGCCGGCACCTCCTCCTTTTGTTGCTCACAGGAGCCTTCTTCACTTTTCTCCTTTGTTACTCCCTTCATCCCCGCCTTCTCTTTGCAGTAGGCATGACCCTACTGATTCTGGTTCTTTCTTTTTTCTTCGTGGCAGTGGCGAGTTACCTCGTGGGCCTTTTGGGATCCTCGAACTCCCCCGTTTCAGGAATGATTCTCCTGGCCCTTCTTATCGTCGGCACTCTGCTTTCCGTTTTTGGGGTCGCCGGAGAAAAAGGGATTCTTCTTACTCTTGGAGTCGCAGGAGTTCTTTGTTGTGCTGCCTGCAGCGCCGGAGATATTTCCCAAGATCTGAAAACGGGTTACCTCGTTGGTGCTACGCCTCGTCACCAGCAGTGGATGGAGGTTGTGGGGCTTGCAATCCCGGCAATTTTAATGCCCCTTTTGCTAAAGCTCTTGCACCAGAGTTACGGCATCGGCACGGGGCAACCGGGCTCCTTGATGGCACCGCAGGCGAATCTCATGACGAGTGTCGCGAAGGCACTCTTCAATCGAGGGGAGCTACCCTGGAATCTCGTTGCGGTAGGTGCAACCCTAGGAATTATCGTAATCGTAGTGGATCAAGTTTTATCGACGAGAAAAACAGCGTTTCATCTTCCGGTCATGGCCTATGCCGTGGGCCTCTACCTACCTTTGACGCTAACGGTGCCCATCCTACTGGGCGGCTTGGTTCGTTATTGGGTAAAAGACCCGAGCGATTCGAGCCGTGGAGTTCTTGTCGCTTCCGGACTGATCGCCGGAGAATCCCTGGCAGGAGTTGCCCTGGCCATTCTTATTTTGAAAAATCGCACTCTCTTGCCGATTTATACGGTTCAATCAAGTTTCCCCTCCCTCTTGGCCCTTCTCGCCCTTCTGGGTGGACTCGCTTGGGCCAGTTCATCAGGGTCCAAGAAAAAGTCTTAAGGGTCCGAATTACGGACCATCCCAAAGCACCTGGCCCCAATTCGACCCATCTGACTCCGGATTCCCGCCTCTTTAGGCCAGATTTCGGTGGCATGGCCATTGCTCATGCACCTCCCTGACAACTGATTTTAATTACTAAAGGGAGGACTTTATGAAAGTGATGAAATCGTTCGTCTTGGCTTTTGGGCTCTTGGTGAGCTCTATGGCCCAGGCGGAAAACGTAGATGTGATCGCCGACGCCCGCTGTGGAACGTGGGGCGATAGTTTGGACCAAGGTGCACCGACAACGGGGCGCGTAAATTTTTCGCTGAAATGCGAGAAAAACGCGATCACGAAGTCTCTTATCCGAAAGCACTATAAGGGCACAGTAAACAAAACCGGCACGCTTACCGCTGGCTACCCCACTTATGGGTACTTCGATCCTGAGAAGGATGAGTTCGCCAATCCAAAAACTTGGTTCGCTCCCAAGGAAGAATCAGCGCCTTGCAACGCCATCGAGCCCGGCTACACCATCGCCTTCTTCTGCGCTAGCGGGTGCTATGCGCCGGAGCAGGAAGTGCTTTATGCCAACGGCTACGAGCGCATCGCAGACGCGAGGAAAAAGGATCTCAAGGCCATCATGACCTTGAGCAACGATTCCACGTTGGATAATCCGACCCTCAAGGAATCCACGCGTGAAAAGTACATCACCGATGCCAAGGCAGGACAGCAAACGCTGCTGTACTTCCATATGGCGAGCGGTGGTGAGCTCAAGATCACCTTGAATCACCCCTTGATTGATAGAGAAGGAAAGATTCGTCGAGCCGATCAGTTCGCCGAAGGGGATTTCCTGGTCAAGGCGGATGGCTCTCTCGATGCGATTAAGAAAATCGACACCGACGAGAAATACTTCGGAAAGGTCTACAACGTTTCCGTCGACAGCCAAGACCCCAAGGAGCAGATCATCGTGGCCCAGGGCTACTTGAACGGCTCGCTCTTCTATCAGAACGAGGGCGTGCGGGAAGTGAACCGTCAGCTTTTGCGGACGAGTATCGCTGCGCACTTCATTCAATAAATACAACAAGTGGGGAGGTCCGTGCGGCCTCCCCAACTCTCTTAGGGGAAGTTTTATGAAGGTAGTCAGTTACGTCGTAGTCTTGGTCAGCCTTGTTGCGTGTAACCCCGGCGAGGGCCAAGGACGAGGGAGAGTGAACGACAACGTGGTTCCAACGACGCCGGCCGTGGAAATATCCGCCGAGAGCTCTTGTCGAGTATCCGCGAGCGAAAGCCCTTTTTCTTGCGTCGCGAAAAAATGTCAGGTGGCTGGTGGCACTTATCTTCCGCTTTTACATTCCTGTGATTGCGGCGTTGGAAAAACCTTCATCGGCTGGGGCGAGGGCAGCTGCCGTAATTCCCCCATCCAAAACAAATGCCTCAAAAGCAAGTGGGGTTTCTATTATGCGAAGAAGGAAAGCGATGAAAAGCTCGTTGATTGCCTAACCCTTCATTCCGACGATAGAACCTCAGTTCAGTTAACCGGACTCATGGACAATGGGGACTTACAATCCGTTGTAAATTGGGCCGATGACAAATTGCCCAAGAGCTTCGAAGCGATTCGTCGCCAACCCGCCCTCTTTCAATTGCTTTCCGTAAATTGGTTCGTGGGACCAGGAACTTTGGACGCATTGGATGAAGTTAATCTCATTCGTATGACAACTCCGTTCACCATTCTCCTAAGTCCTCCGCGAGAAAGCACACCGGTCAATCTCTATTACCATTTCGATAAAAGCGATGACTTAAATGCGATCTTCACGCCAGCCGAAGACAATTCCACGGTGGAAGTCGAACAACCACAAGACGCTCAGCTTTCCTCGGTTTACGCAGGGTTAAAGACAGCCTTGGGCCGTATATTTCACGTGGATGAGAAACAATACTTCACGGAAGATGGCTGTGCAGGTCACTGCGAGCTCCGCCAAAGAATTGTGGAAAACGGAGTAAATACCACCCGCTCCAGAGTATATGTAGGGGGCGTTCTCTTCACTGATCAAATTTTAGTTTGGGAGGACACGAGACAAGAGCGCGCAAAGGCCCTTGCACAGCTTTTGCCGTCGGGACAAATTTCCCTCATCCATGTGTTTGACCGGCAGCTCGAGGCCCAAAATTTGAGTTTGAAATACCAGGTCTATGACCGCCATTGGTCGCCCTTACTCTCTCGGCCCAGGAGCCGTATCGTCGTCAAAGGGGTGGGGGATTTTTTGGATACCGTGAAGAAAATCCCTGGCCCCTCTTTCAATGCTCCGCATGCGATTCTTTGTGAGTCTGGCTTCGATCTAGAGACTTTAAAAACGTTGGGCACCGACACCTTTGCGCTGGGCCCCTCGGAGAAAAGCGTCTTCGGTTGGGTCGATAGCCAGCAAGTCGCTACGAACCCAATCGACCTCATCGGGCAATTCTCCCTATCGGGAATCTCCGAGTTCACTTCCACCGGTTCGCGTTTAGCATTTGTTTCCTACTCCGACCATGCGATCAAGGTAGGTCATAAGCTTACCTGGGACTGGGGTGACATAAAAATTCTCCCCATTGGATTCAGCGCCTGCGCCGAGCAATCGCAACGCTGGCTTCCCCAAGTAAAGAGCAGCTCAAAGGCCAAGGTGCTCAACTTTTCAGCCGCTCTGAGCTACACGCGGGGA
>JAHFAF010000290.1 GCA_023250715.1 Pseudobdellovibrionaceae bacterium
GCTCCTGGACGACCCTTACGCCGGGATTGATCCTCTGGCGGTGAGCGAGATTCAGTCGTTGCTCCAGGCGCTAAAGAAGAAAGGGATAGGCGTGGTCATTACGGACCATAATGTAAGAGAGACACTAAGTTCTTGCGACGAGGCTTACCTTATCAAAGACGGAAGCATCTGGGTACACGGCACCCCGAAAGAAATCGTTGAAAACGAGGCCGCCAGGCGGTTCTATTTAGGAGAGGGCTTTAAGCTCTAAGATATGGCAATCGGACTCAAACAAAGCTTGAATTTAAGCCAACAGCTGGTGATGACTCCACAGCTGCAGCAGGCGATTAAGCTTCTCCAGCTTTCTCGCATGGAGCTAGAGAACCTAATCAATACCGAGCTGGTGGATAACCCCACTCTCGAGGAATCGGCTGATTCCGAAAGCACGACCCAAAGCATGGAGGAGTCGGCTCCGGAACAGACCGCGAAGACGGAAGAGAATCCGCAGGCCTCCGAAGATTTTAACTGGGAAAGTTATCTCGAAAACTTCCGAAGCACTCCTTCGCTACCTGTTTACAGAGGGGGCGATGAGGACCTTCCGACTTACGAGAACACGCTGACTCAGCCGCCTTCTTTGACGGACCACTTGTTGTGGCAGCTCAAGATGAGCGACATGACGGATAAGCAAAAGACGATTGGTGAAGTCATCATCGGCAATATTAATGAAGATGGCTATCTGCAGGCCTCCCTCGAGGAGATGGCCCTGAAAGAGAATTTCGATCAGCAAGAAGTCGAAGCTGTCTTGTATCGCTGTCAGGAATTCGATCCGATTGGGGTCGCCGCGCGCGACTTGAAGGAATGCCTGCTGGTTCAGATCTATGATCTACGCGAACAGGATGAGGTCCTTGAGCGAATCGTCGAGAACCATCTGACGGATCTCGAGAAGAAAAATTACGGCGTTATCGCGAAGACACTCGGAATCACGATGGATGAAGTCGTGAAGAGAGTGAAGGTCATCGAAGAGCTCGAGCCAAAGCCCGGCCGTGCGTTCGGAGGAACACCGGCACATTACATTATTCCGGACATCTACGTTATCAAACGTGGAGAAGAGTACGTGGTGATGCTGAATGAGGATGGGTTACCGAAACTAAAGATCTCGCCCTTCTATAAGAATTTGCTCGATAAGGACAAGAATAGCGCGCACAACACGAAGGAATATATCCAGGGCAAACTTCGCTCTGCTGTGTGGCTCATTCGAAGCATTCACCAGCGCCAGCGCACGATTTATAAGGTGACGGAGAGCATCGTCCGCCAGCAAATGGAATTCTTCGATAAGGGAATCGCCTTCTTGAAGCCGATGGTCTTGCGAGATGTCGCGAACGATATCGGCATGCATGAATCCACGATTAGCCGTGTAACGACCAACAAATACGTTCACACGCCGAGAGGAATTTTCGAGCTGAAATTCTTCTTTAATAGCGGAATCAGCCGTGTCCACGGGGCGGATGTGGCCTCGGAGAGCGTGAAAGAGAAAGTGAAGACGATCATCGCTACCGAGCCCCCGAACCATCCCTTCTCTGATCAAAAGATTGTCGAGCTGCTATTGAAGGACAACATTAACATTGCCCGCCGAACGGTGGCCAAGTACCGCGAGATGCTCGGCATTCTACCATCCTCAAAACGCAAAAAGGTTTTCTAAACATTTATGAAAGTACAATTTACGTTCCGCAAAATCGAGGCGACCGACGCCCTTAAGGACCACGTTACAAAGCGAACGGAGAAATTTCAGAAGTTCGTAACCTACCCCATGGAAATACATGTCTTCTTAGGCGTGGAAAAAGAATATCACTGCGCTGAGATCACATGCCGTGCCGAGCACCATGAGATGGTAGCGGTCGCGAAGACGTCGGATCTTTACGAATCCATCGACTTGGCTTCACGCAAAATCGAGACTCAGCTGAAAAAGCAGCGCGAGAAGCGAAAGGGCCACACCGCCGCGCACCTGATTACGCGCGACAAAGCGGGCCGCTTAGGCGCTGACGTCGCCGCCGATCTGCCCCACCAAGGCAAGCGCAAAATCAGCCGGTAGTTAAAGAAACCTAAAGAAACGCGGCGATTCTCCCGATAAGCAATTGGGGGAGTACCGCATGTCGTTTAGTCGCTTTTTTGTTTTATGTATGTTGATGGGAGTTCTGGGTTTCTTGATAGTCACTCACGTGTGATAGTGCTAGGCAGTTGATCAGCCAACCAAAGTAACCGCTCGGAGAATTGAGAGTTTCTTTCCCCTCCCATTTCCAAGAATCTTTTCAAGCAAAGCGCTCGTACCGCGGTTAGGACCGCGTCCCTCTCAGCGCAAACCCTGAAAAATTCCTTTCCACTTTCTCGATCATTCTGGTGACTCTCGAGCCACTCGGCAATTCTACCCACCGCTTCCCCGCCCTGAAGTACTTCCGAGGGCGGCTGATGAAAATCGGTTCGACCGATGAGAATCGCCTGCGTGGGGAGTTCTAAGAGCGTCTGCTGAGCGAACTCATTGAAGTGATTTGCCCTCTCGACAGAGACTGCGTTTAGAGGCGCTACAGTTGCGAGGCTAGGGGAATAGGCTGTAATTCCCGCCGGAATGGATCGCGCGGGCGGAGGCGGTTGACTTCGCCATAAAATCGGCAGAGCGAGGAGAATCACCAGCTGAAACCAGCGAGACGGCTTACTCACGGAATAGCCTCAGGACGGGCGTCCTGCATTTGTGCTCCCTGCTGGAGGCGACTCACGTTATCCGCAATAAAAGCTCGAAGAGAATCCGCCTCTTTTGTCGTGCAGCTGGAGCAGGAGTCGTAAAATTCGCGCAGAATGATTGCCTCAACAATGTAAGGACCATTCAAGTTCGCTTCGCAGGCATTATTCCCAGCATAATCTCCCGTGGTGCATTTCGCGTGGGGGAAAGCGGCGTTCTTGCCATTTCCGTCCGTATGGCGCGCTTCGTGGAAAAAAACCGCGGCCCGCAAAAAACGATTCGCCATGGAATCAAAAGGCGAGCTCTTAATAGCATTCGCTTGGAAAAGCCCTTCACCGATTTGAATCACACCGACTCGAGGAGATTTTACGGGGAACATCCCGGTTCCGAGCTGCAAGCTATAAACAGTACTAGAAGACTTTCCATTTAAATAAATATAGGCGCCGAGATTGAACATTACCGTCTGGATTTTCCCGACGGCATTATAATCCTCCGAGAGGAGTTGCGGGTTGTACGGGCGTTGCTCGACGGGGCTCGACGCACTATCATAATCGAAGGTTTCTCCCACAATGAGTTTCACTCTTGCTTGGAGCCAAGTGGTCAGGCTGTCATTGCTGAAGTCATTCACACCGATATATTGGACGTACTGACTGTTGGTTGCAGCGAGCGAAACGCTCTTCAACATCTCGAGATCCCCGACCAGGTAATCCCGTTGATCGGCAGGAACAGATCGATCGATTTCAATGCCCAGGGGACCAGCCGTCCCATTCCCTGCGAAGGGCGAAATGGGATCGTTATTCCGAGAGCAAGCCACGAGAATAAATAGGCACACGAACCCTACTATTCTTCCGGCCCTCGGAAAAATGTCCCAACTATCGCTCGACACTGTAAACCTCCGGGGGTAAGCGGTGCAACTTCGTAACCCGCTTATGCCAAATGTTTTGTGCCTAAGAGCCTAAAACAATTAGGTGTATTCTGACCGTTTCTGTCACCCTGTTAAGCCATTTTCGGGCATTACGCTTGGGGATGCCGTGGCATAGAAAAATAGGGGAGGAGAAAAGTTTCGAACAAATGCCCGCCGCCCGTCTTCAAACGGAAATCGGTTTCCGCAAGCAAGTGAATCGCTTGGTTCAACTGCTCCATAGTCTGGTGTTTCATTTGTCCGAGAATTTGCGGAACAAAAAATGGATGGGTGCCAAGCTGAGAGGCAAGCGTTTTTGCATCGGTAATTCCTTGCCTCGTCAAGCGAGCGCAAAGATCCACGATGCGAAACTGTCGCACCAAGATGGAGTGAATTTTCACTTCATTCTCTCCGCTCTTTAAAAGACGGTGAAAGCGGTAAAGCGCGGAAGCCCCTCTTCGACATAAGACCTCTTCGGCAAAAGCAAAAACATCAGTATCGCCACCGAATGAGGCAAGCTGTGCCATGTCCTCTCGATGAATTTCCGTGCGTTCGCCGACATACAAGCTCGCCTTTTGTGCTTCGGCCCATAAAACAGAAAGAGATCTTCCGGAGCTTTCCACGAGGAGCTCCCAGGCATCCGTATCGATTTTCTTACCGAGTTTCTTAGAAATATAACCTTGCCACTTCGGCCAATCTCTATCGTAGGGCTCATTCACCTCTACCGAGTACCCTTTGCTCTCGACCACCTTCACCCAAGCTTTTCTCCTGTCCACTTTAGCGGCGGTGAGAAGCAAACACGTAGTGGGAGAAGGATCCTGAAAGTAAGGCTCCAGAATCTCTAGCGCTCCGGAGCTCGCCTTATCAATACGGGAACAATAGATGAGTTTCGACTCTCCCTCTGCGGCAAAAAGTCCCGGCATTTCCTGTAACGAAGAGAGCAAAGCTGCTCCATCCAAATACTCGCCGTCAAAACTCTCATAACCCAACCCCGAGGCAAAGAACGCCTTCACCCGATCGAAAATCTCGCCCGCTTGAAAGGCTTCCTCTCCCACAATGAGATAAAACGGCTTCCATTTGCCCTGATCGAGCTCGCGAAAAATTTGGCTAGCCGTAACACCTGTGTTTTTCAAAAGAGCTCCACCATCTCGTCATAAACATCGCGCATGATATCCCGTGCAATGTCCGCATACTTGCTCTCGACAATCGATTGCGTAATCGGTCCCACAGCACTCGGCGCCTGGAAATTGTAAGTGCGATCGAGAGGAGCCTCGACTCGTCTTCGCCCGGAGAACCTTCTTCTCCAAATTTCGCCTTTTTCTGGATCGATGAGAACCAAGGACATTCCAATGTCGACCCCCAGCTCGGAGGGAGCCCTTCGAAAGCCTGGCAAACCCTTGAAACCCACGTCACTCCAAGCGGTCGGGGCAACATTAATTACGTCCAATTTACCCAAAAGCTCTAGCCCCCCCTTCGAACGCGAGGACATCACGACTTCCCCGCGGCTTTGCAGCTCGCGGATTAAAGCGTTGGTGAAGACTCTCTCGACACCCACTTCTTCAGTGGTGTTCTCAAAAACGGGGACGAAAACTCCACGCTTATCGTTAAAGGTATCCTTCAACCGGTGAGACAAGGTGTACCCACACCCGGAAAGACTTAGAATGAAGACGAAGCTGCGAGCGTAGCGAAGCAGTCTCATGGGACAAAGCCCATATCGATGAGATTGCTTCGCTACGCTCGCAAATTCAGGCGACCACAACATTAGCGATACGTTCCGGGACATAGATAAACTGCTTTACCTGCTTTCCTTCCAAAAAGCTCTTTAACTTTTCCGACTCCAAGACACGCTGCTTTATCGCCTCTTCAGAAAGGTTTTTTGGCAAACTGAGACGGTCGCGCACTTTTCCATTTACCTGCACAACAAGCAGGAACGTCTCATCTTTCAAAAGATCGGCGCGAAATTTCGGCCAACTCGCAAGCCCAACCATTTCTTTCTGGCCCGCCGCCTCCCAAAGTTCTTCGCTCAAATGCGGTGCGAAGGGCGAAAGAGTTTGTAAAATCGCGAGCACGGCTTCCTTCAGAACGTATTTCCCTTCTCCCGACTCGAAACCTTTCGAGTCTTTATCGAGAAGACCGTAAATCTCGTTCACCAATTCCATCTGTGCAGAAATTGCCGTATTGAATTTCTGC
>JAHFAF010000291.1 GCA_023250715.1 Pseudobdellovibrionaceae bacterium
TAATTGTCCCCAGAACCGCACCCACGTGCAAATAGGCTGCACGCGCGCTGAAAACAGTGGTGAGAAAATAGGATAGTCCGACGAGTAAAAGATAAGAAACAAGCGAAGCGAAGAGATCGTTTTTCGCAAGCGGTGAAATCCAAAGTAAATCATACACGGCCCAGCTCACGATGAGACATCCCATCCCGATACCGGCTAGAGCGGCCGAGGAATAATTTTGCACGCCGGCGTCGACGAGAATTCCGCCCAGATAATAGACGAGAATAAGAAGGCATAAACCTGTAAGCCAGGTAAAGGCCGCCTCCCATTTGAACCAATGAAGAACGGGTGGAACCTGCCCTGCCGCCAAATATCGTTTTTCCACGCGGTAAAATCCACCACTGTGGACCATCCAAAGAGATCCCGCGATATTCTCATCTTTCGTTTCAGGTGGCACGATGTGCCTATCGAGCCAGACGAAATAGAAAGAGCTTCCGATCCAGGAAATGCCAGCGACCAGGTGCAGCCAACGCAACGATAGATTCAACCACTCGGAGATATTCGCTTCCATAGAAGGAGAAGATTCTTTGACAAGGGGGAACCCGTCAACAAATCTAGTTTTTCGTGAAGATTGTTCTCGTCCTTTTCATTGGTTTATTCCTGGGATTTTACGCGGGACGCTTCACCGCTCCCGTGCCAGAGCCTATTTCCCCAGAATCTTCCGCTCCGCCTCTAAAAGCCGCGCCGACCCCTCCCCCGAATCGGGCGCAAACTGTCGTTTCCCCTTCTCCAAATTCTACTCCTACTCTTACTTCCACTTCCAATGAGACTAATGAAGAAAGGGAAGCCAACGACTCTGCTTCAAAGACCGAACCGACGAAGATGGAGTCCCCCCAGGAAAACAAAGGCACCCCGCCCGATTACAAATCCCTAGATCTCCGGGTGGCGGAACGCCTCGAGCAGCGGCGGCGCAGGAATGCTTCCAAGGCTATTAATAATTCCACGCCCGTCGATCGAATGAGCCCCATCCTTCGCGGCCTTCTGGGGCGTTTTGCGGGAGATATTCTTTTAGACGAGACCACGGGAAGAAGCTGGCAAATTCAAATGGCAACGGAAGGGACATTTCAAAATGAGGTGTTCGAGGGGAAAAGCTTCATTCAACTCTCTCGCAATGGGAGGCCCTTTAGCACCTCCAACAACGACGGCGCACTGAAGAATATTCGTATGTCAGGTGGTTCGACTGCTTCTCTTTGGATTCAAATCAGCGATGCGTTTTATCTCGACGCCTTTTACGACGCTAACACCGACAGCCTCTATGGAAATTTCTATGGAAAGAATGATAAGGGCGAGTACCGCTACCGCGGCTATGCTCTAATGCAAAGACAATAATGTCATTGCGAGCCCGCACAGTGGGCGCGGCAAACCCCACACTCTCAGGCTGGTTCAGAGGCGGCGACTACCTCCCAAACAATCTTTTTAACCCCTGCAGAAGGGTGCCGTTCTCCAGAGAATGTTTCACGACCTCAGCGGCAACTTCGGTCGCAATTCTCGCCACCAACACGCTCGGGTTCCTGCTGCTAAAATTGGAAAACTCCATGGGAGACATTTCGATGAGCATTCCTTCGGGTGAAGTTCGCGGCGTGTGCACGCGCGCTTTTACCCCGTCTAGTTTGAAAGTTCCCAAAACGACCTCCCGCCCCGAGCCTTCGCCTTTCTCGAAACCCGATTGCAATTGAGTAAGATTGTTCGAGCGAATCGTGCCTTCCCAGTTCACCAGAAGTTCGTGAATGGTGAGGCTGCGAACTCTAATGGGAGCTTTCCACAAAGATCGCAAATCCCAGACGGCCCTAATCCCGCCGATCTCTATCAGATACCGCTCCTTATAACCGGGCAGATTGTGAATTCTTAAACCCTCGATCGAACAGATCCCCGCTAGAGGCGAAAAGACCACCGAATCCACGGTCACAGGAACTTTAAGCGCCCTGGTCCCCATCGACTCGATCCCGGTTTTTACGATTCGGTCCAAGAAAAGATGGCCGAATAGAAAAAGGAGCCCCACCCCGAGAAACACCCTGGCAAAAGTCTTGCTTTGCATATTCCCTCGACATTTTATGCACTTCGTCGTATTCCCGGCAATGTTCAATTGTAGGAGGAGCCCCCATGTATAAAGCCGTTCTTGGGCTGATTGCCCTGATACTTGCCGTTAACCTTTTAAGCTGCGGATCCACGAGTGCCACCGGAGACACTCTCGGCGGGCAAAAGATCGTCGTCGTCGAAGCAGGAGATCTTACAAAGAGCGATTCCAGCATCAGCGGAACGGGAAGTTTCGTATTCAACACTCCGCTCGCAAGCCTGGATTCCAAGGACAGCTACCGAATCGTATTCACTCTGCAAAAGGGCGGCTCCCTCTCTCTCGCTACGCACTCGGATACAGCGCTCGCCGGCGGTTTGAATATTGTCCTATCCCGCGGGGCGGAGGCTGATACTTACACCGCCAAGATGGTACGCGCATCGGGAGAAACGGCGATGACCGCCGTTACGGGCGACGCCACCGGGGACATCACTCTTCAAATCGACGCTCACAATGATGAAACGCCCGCGCACGTCGTCGTTTACCCTGGAAGTGACGCAACATTCACTGCGCCTATCTTCAATTCCGAATCCGACGGGGCTGCGCCCGGAAATGGTACCGCCACCTATTGGGGAATCACCCTAACGAAGGCAGGCATTACTTCCGCAGTCCGAAGCGACCCAAAATTCTCCGAGGAATAGAAGATGAGACTCCCGTTAATCCTTGCCGCCCTTTTTTGTCTAACCTCGGTAAGAGCGGAAATCGGAAATGGTACGGGGCTTCAGATCTCCGCGGCCGGGGATATCCTGGGAAGTTTCGGAAAAGGATCGAAAGACAAACTTATCCCGCGCGAGGGGGAGGTGTTAGTTTTCGCTCCGATAGACCAGTTCTTCGATGGCCTCATCAATCTGGCGGCGCATGATGAAGCGGGGAAGGTTTTTTTCGAAGTTCACGAGATGACGATTGGCTCGACGAAACTAATCCCGCGCTCGCGATTTCGAATCGGCCAATTATTTCTTGGGATAGGAAGACTCAATCAGTTCCACCGACACGATTGGCCCTTCACTTCCGCTCCAAAGGTACAAAGCGATTTTTTACATGAAGAAGGGGTGAACGACACGGGCATCGAATACGGCTACCTTTTTCCGACTCCCTTCTACCTGGATCTCACCGTCGGCGTAGCGAATGGGTGGATTTTCGGTCACGCCCACTCGGAGGGCTTTAAACCCAAGGGTCCCACCCATTACGCCCGACTCGCGACGTTTAATACCCTGTTCTGGGATGGCGGAATGCAGACGGGCTTGAATTACCTAGGCCGCACGGATAGTGCCGGAACGAAGGTGACGCTCCTTGGGGTTGACCATACGGCGAAGTGGAAAGAAAATACCATTCTCACGTTCCTGCTCCAGTCGGAGGTTTGGTACCGCATCAAGACGCCCAGCGGAGGAGCTTCGGAAAAAACACTGGGATTTTATGTTTATCCTCAATACGGCATTTCCCCGAGTTGGTCGGTTGGCATGAGAATCGATGGGTATAGCGTCCTAAGCCTAGAGGACGCGTCGAAGAGTCACATTGGAAATTATGATTATGGATTTGTGCCCACTGTGACTTATAAGGCGAGTGAGTTTTCCACTATCCGCGCGTCGATGAACTTCAAAGGCCATCTTTCCCAGGGTGTGGAATCGAGTCCTGAGAGAGTTTTCGAGATTCAGAGCGTCTTCATTCTGGGCTCGCACCCCGCCCACGATTTTTAGCAGTTCCCTGAAAAACCCGCTTTGGAGGCAAAAAAATGATTTTTCGAGCGAGACGAGGAAGAGGAGGAAAAAGCCCGGAGGCGGCCATGGAATGGCCGTTGAGGACTTTTTCGGACGATGACGAAGCCGCAGCCGAAAAAGCATTTTTTTGGCCCAAATGGGGTTTTTCAGGGAACTGCCAAGGGCAGGCTCCCATCCAGGGTAAATTTGTCTTAAGTATCCTTTTCACTCTTTCGAGTCTTCTTCAGGCGGCCGACAAAATTAAGGTGATCACCTCCACGACGGACCTTGCCTGGGCGGCTCAGGAAATCGGAAAGGACTTTGTCGAGGTGAAGCCCTTATTGAAAGGCACCGAAAACCCTCACTATGTCGATACGATTCCAGAATTCATTCGCCTGGTAGCGGATGCACAGGTGGTTTGCATCATCGGCCTCGAGCTAGAGATCGGCTGGATGCCCAAGGTGCTCGCCCGATCGGGAAACTCCCAGGTACAACAAGGGGGAAAGGGCTATTGTGAAACGGGAAAAGGGGTCACCGTCCTAGAAAAACCCGCCGGGCCTGTGGATCGTTCGATGGGAGACGTTCACCCGATGGGAAATCCCCACTTCTGGTTGAGCCCGAAGAGCTTTACCGAAGGGGCCGGGCAAATCACCGAAGTGCTCGTACGAGTAGATCCTACGCACTCCAGTGAATTTCAAAATAACTACAAGGCACTCGCGAAAAAGCTGGAAGATCTTCAAAAAAAGAATAAGGCCCGCTTAGCGCCGTTACTGGCGAAGTTGTCCGGGCCGCCCCTCGTCGAATACCATAAGGAGTTTTCTTATTTTTTCAATGCGTACGGAATTACTTCTTTCGGAAGTATCGAGGAAAAACCGGGAGTACCCCCGTCCGCGGGACGCATCGCCGAGATCTCCACGTCCGCTAAAGCAGCGGGGGTAAAGCTCGCCATCGGTGGAGAATATGCACCGAAAAACACCTTGGAAAAATTCAGCGAGATCTCTGGTATTCCCTCGAAGCAGCTACCCACCTCTGTTCAGCCGGACGGGAAAATCAAAGACTACATGGCGCTTCAAGAAGATCTCGTCGATGCGCTCGTAAAGGCACTAACCAAGAAGTGAGCTTCTCCCAAGCCCTTGAATAAAAAGCACAGGCCGGAAGAATGAGAAATAAATCGTGGGCGATACGGTAGCGTGGCTCGCCCCCACACAACATCACAGCAAGGAGAAGGGTGAGAAAGGGGGCCAAGAGAAGGATCGTTTTCATTTCACGCCGTCGAACCGAAAAAAAGCCCTGCAATAGAACCGGGACAAAGAGGAATAGCAGGAAAAACCAAAGATAGAATCGAGCCATGTTTCTAGCAAAGGAGTCCACGAAGGGGAACGGCGTTGTCGGGGAAACGAGATAAGTGATCTGAGTAAGCGCTTTTTTCACCGCACCGAGAGGGTGGCGCCCGATCCAGTTCCACGCGTAAAGAATATTCTTCTTATTATTGAGGACCGAAAAGGGAACTTCAATTGTGTCATGAAACCCTTCTTGATAGGTGACGGGGGATCCGAACAGCACGTCCGCTGCTGGAGTCTTCCACCTCACCATTCCCTTCGTGTCCCGATACACAATCACCAGACCTCGGGAAAAGTCGTTTGCAACCGCGCAAAAATTCCCCCCACTTAAGTAGGTGCAGCGTAGAGACAGCGGAAGAACGACAAGGAATATTCCCATCAACAGGGATTGACCCGCTTTACGAAAAACGGTTTCTCGAAACTTGGTTCCCCAAAAAAGGAGAACGAGGCCAATCGCCACCCCTGCATGCATCGCGATACTCTTGAAAGAGGCTCCAAGACCAAAGGCCATTCCAGCAGCCACAAAAAAATGGAACTTCCTAGGGGAGTCTTCCTTCTTCAATCCTCGCCCGAGTAAACAGAGGGCTAGTGCATAGAAGGCGATGAGCGGTCCTTCCGCAAGAAAGTTAGCAGAGTAACCAATGAACGGAAAAA
>JAHFAF010000292.1 GCA_023250715.1 Pseudobdellovibrionaceae bacterium
GTCCGTATTAGATTGATCATTGGCAGCGGACGCCAACAACACTTCGAAACACACCCGTCGGCGAGGACATGCCAAGGTAGGGAAAATCGTGAATCTCCAAACAATAGGCTGTCACACCTTGAGTTTGCGGAGTACAGAAAGGAACGAGACGGTCCCTCCACCCCTTTGGCAGTACCGCTGTTCCCGGAGTCACACCTTGATGCCCGAATCGTATGTTCAAATTGATTTCGTTTCATTGCCCGTACACTTTCCTAAATCTGCTAAGAATTCTGGCGCGTTCTTGAGGCTGGAAAACGGTTAAGTGGAAGAACTCACTACGCTGTCGAACTCAATCGCCCGTGAATAGCTCCAGATTTCCGGAATTAGGGAGAGTAAATCTCTCGTTCTGTACCTTTGCTCAGCAGAGTTACTCTATTTTCACGGATTTCGGTTCCTTGACGGCGGCTTCTCGCGGAAGTGGTTCGCTCGATCAGTTCCGTGGCTTCCTGAGAGGGCGCTTCTTCAACGGTCTTCTTACTTAGGCTAAGTTTCAATATTTTCACCGGGGCTCCCCGTAGCTCGCAATGCTCGTACTCCGGATCGAAACAGCCGGCGAGAGAAACGGCGTTCCCGTCCCCCGAAGTCGTTTCCGGAAGGCGAGCGCCTAGCAGCAGAAAATCTTCCTTCCACGATAAGATCTTGAGCGCCTCATAGGGCTCACCCTCCATATCGAATCGGGTCCAAAAAACGGTCCTTTGACGATTGGATCGAAAATCGATGATCGAAACGTCCCATCGGAATTTTTCTAGAATGTAGTCCTCGGATCCTTCGTGTTGGTAACCGGGGGGGAGAACATGCGGAAGTGGAATCGGGATGAAGAAAGTAATAAAGAGGAGGGGTTGTATCGCTTCGCCAAGCCAGCCATGTTTCGCAAGTGCCCTAGTATGTTCGGCTACCGCCAATTGGCTTTCGTCGGGAGATAGTAGGGAGGATCGCACCTCCCGTTCCTCTCGGAAATCACAGGAGTGCAGTTGGCAAAACCAGTTAAATCTCAAGAGCCCAATGGCGATAAATATGAAGAGTCCGAGCGAAGAGAAAATCAGCGTAAAAGCGCGCTTGCGTTTCATCGCCAGATTTTATCAGTTTCCTGATTTCGCTGGGGGATTTTCCTTTGAATCCTTCATTACGGCATCGCCAAGGGGCGAGCTCAATCAGAGCCATTTCTTAAAACTAAACCGGTTCCGCGAATCAATCGGATTAATTTATATGGGAGGGACAGGCACCGCGATTTTTTTCTAAAACTAGCGGATCTCGCTACGGCTGGTACTGAAAAAACTTGTAGGTGCTTCCTCGAATCTGGCCCCAGGGATCGTGCTTAAAGGGTCCGATCCCACCAAAATCGGATCCAACCATCCATGTGCCATCAAAAAAGTAAGGCATGATTCCGGTATCCATTTTCTGCTGAAGAACTAGCTGGTCGTCGAAGACATAAGTGTTAGATTCGGTGACCTCTAGCTTTGACTGCTGAGAAACCACGGTCTTTTGGATCTTTTCAATTCCAACGATGACCTTCCCGTCATTCGAGAGAGTTCCTAAATTGGTCCATACATCGGTATCGAGGCTGTAAACGTTCCCTGGGAAAATTTGCCCTTCCGGAAGGGAGCTCTTCGGAAAGAAATGCTGGTGGCCCAACACCTTTAAGTCGCCAGAAAGCGAGATCGCGTAGAGGTTAAAGCTATCGACCTTCATCCGCTCGTTATCCGGATTAACGTAGACCCACTCCTCCAAGGTCTTCAAATAGAGCTTGTCGCCGTGAACGGCCTGCTCACCAAGGCTTCTCAATCCGTTCTGGTAAATAATCGTGACCCTTCCCTGAACGGAGGTACGTGCTTTCTCCACGCCGTTCGGGCCGAAATGATAGATATTGGTAACCAGACCGTCTTTGTTACTGTTGTTATGTAAAAGAACAAAATCCTGATTGGGGAGCACTATCGGCTCTTCAAAATCTCCAATCGTCCCACCCTTGAACAACTTAAAAGAAAACGTCGTTTTCTCCAGAGTGCTTTTATTGATTTTGTGAACCTGAATTTTATTTTCCGACCAGTAATAATGAAAGAAGAACCAATCGGTGGCGTCAGCCGAGTAGAACTTATCGTAAACCGGGGTGTCTAACTGAAAGGATTTAGCTTGGCCCAATTTCAAATCGTATGCCTCGTAGCACCGTTTTTCCTCGCTTTCGCAGTGTACGAGAGAAAGAATTTTTTGATCGGAGGAATCCGCAAAGGCGGAAGGATAAAAAAGCGCCTTGCCCGATACCGGAGCAAGCGAATTGTCGAGGGCGACGGTCGCACTGACAACACAGTTAAGATTTACAAAGAGTCCTGAATCAGTGGGACGTAGGTTTAACAATTTTGGGTGGGGACACGAACCAGCGCCCGCCGCGGTAAAAATCGCGGAAAAGTTACTTCGTTCAATATAATTCCCGGTCGCTAGGTCAATTTTTATGACACTTGGCGAGATGTCCGAGTAAACCCGATTCGAAATCAAGAACAGGGCGCCATCTTTTTCCGTCATGCCCCTAGGTTGGTAATAGCCACTGACGAGAAATGATTTCTTGAAGATGGGCTGCGAGTCTAAGGTTCGCCGCTCCTCCACCTCGAAGGTGGTCCCCCAGCCGGAGATGGAGAGTCGGAGAGTTCTGATGGTGCCCATTGGAGATTTGCGCACAAAAAGTTCGCTATCCAAAGAGCGTGGGTACCAGCCTTCGATTTCTTTTCCATTATCAAAACCGGCCCACCCGGAATTCGAAAACAAGGATAAGCAAACGAGAGTCGCAATTTGGCTAAACTTTTTCATGGAGAACCCTTTCGAAAAAATTAAATAGAATCTACTGTTCTAGATCACTGAAGTCATATTGCGCCGCACTGAATGGGCTGGAGAATTCTTGAGGGCAAAGTCTCTTGGTTTGCTCGAAATAATTGATTTGGAGTTTCTCCCGTTCGACGGTGGTGGTGGTGTCCTGTCCCTCCCAAGTAATCACGCTGCCGTCCCACATTGCCCAAGCCGTTCGAGCTGCCCGTACACGAGCGGGGCTTACTCAAGCGGAGCTAGCTCGGAAAATTAAAACGACCCAAAGTGTAATCGCAAGATTAGAGAGCGGTAATGATAAACGAACACCGTCGCTTGATCTATTGGCGCGAATCGCATCCGCGTGTGATGCCGAGCTGGAGCTGGGCTTTAAATTCGCGAGTTAAATTTACAACGAGAGAGCTTGCTTTAGGAAAGCGATCGTTTTCTTCGAAACAGCTTTCTGAATTTTCAATTTTTCATTCGTGTTAAGGCAAATAAAGGCGAGCAGAAGGTCATCAACAGCATTTTGAAAATGCACCATGAGGGATTGTCGAATTGTGCCATTGCCCGCGTGCTCACGGAAATGAAGAGCTCCACCAAACAACAAGGTAAGGCTTGGCATCACGAGATGGTGCGGCAAGTTCTGCTACGAAATGAGAGGGATAAAAAATAAGGGGTTGGGGTGAGCTACACGTCAACTACAAGATTTCCGGGAGTAACTACAAGCCAACTACAAAAAAACGGGGGATAACTACATCCAATAGGGTTAGGGGAGCGGTATTTTAGTTCATTATATTACTATTTACACAACTTTAGGTTGTTTTAAGGGTTTTAAATCAAACTACATCTTGTGTTTTGTTTGATTTACCGTCAATATAACTACTATGGGTAGTGTACCAGAAAGTAAATTGAACATTTTGATGAAAGCGTGGCCCCCGGGGACCGTTGCCGTTCTTCCTTGGCTGAAAGAGCAAGGAGTCTATCAGCAGCTTGCGTACAAGTACGAGCAAAGCTCCTGGATCAAGCGCATCGGAGAAGGCGCGTACATACGCGATGGCGAAATTGTCCCTTGGACTGGTGGGGTTTATGCGCTGCAAAGTCAACTTGACTTGCCAATCCATGTGGGTGGAAAAACTGCTCTTGCGATGAATGGCTTTAGCCACTTCCTCTCCCCTCGCGGGAAGACCCCTGTTTACCTGTTCAGTGATCCAGCAACGACTAGACTTCCCGCGTGGTTCAGAAACCACAAATGGGAAACAAAAATTCTTCATAAAATGCCGCACCTTTTTGCTCGTTCCACAAAAGATTCAACTCTCACAACCATTCTCGTTGAACGCTACGAGCTTCGCGTTTCTTCACCCGAGCGAGCGATACTTGAAGTTCTGCATCTCGTGCCGCAGGAACAGAGCTTTGTCGAAGCAATGCACCTCATGGAAAGCCTGACATCACTCAGACCCGATGTTGTGCAATCACTTCTTGAACGCTGCAAGTCCATCAAGGCTAAACGTCTGTTTCTATTCCTCGCGGAAGTCACGGGGCAACTTTGGTTTTGCAAACTCCGATTAACAAAGATCGATCTTGGCAAAGGAAAACGTCTCATCGTGAAAGGCGGCAGCTTCAACGCAAAATATCAAATCACATTTCCAAAAGAGCTGGATGATACTGAAGAGGCGCCAGAATTGTGAAAAAATCTCGATTTTTTGAATCTGCACGTTTTATGGTGCGAATACTTCCGGCGGTGAGCGCCGAAGAGTGTTTTGCGCTGAAAGGCGGTACCGCCATCAATCTTTTTGTTAGAGATCTCCCGAGACTTTCCGTCGATATTGACCTGACATATTTGCCCGTTGAATCGCGGGATGCTTCTTTGACCAACATTAGTGATGCGCTCAACCGAATTGCCGATCGAGTAAAGAAGGCAAACCGCAATGCTACCATTGAAAAAAAGACGCTTAAAAATACCTCGTATGTTTTCAAGCTACTTATACGCGATGGGACGGGCGAAACCAAAATCGAGCCAAATCTTATCCTCCGGGGCTCGGTGATGACCGCGGAAACACGCTCACTCTCCAAAAAGGCAGAGACACTTTTTAGCGCAGCGGTTGACATAAGAATACTATCGAATGCCGACCTCTACGCGGGCAAATTTTGCGCGGCCTTGGACAGACAACATCCTCGCGATATCTTCGATATGAAACTATTCTTGGAGGACAAAAACTCAATCAACACTGACTTCCGCAAGGCATTTGTCGTTTACCTTGCTGGCCACAACCGACCAATCCATGAGCTGTTGAAACCAACTGCACTTGATGTTCGTAATCTTTTCGAGAGTGATTTTGAAGAAATGGCGTCAAGCCCGGTGACATACGAAGAACTTGAGAAAGTGCGAGCACAATATTTTCTTTTGGCGACAACGATATTGGGTACCAAAGAAAAGCAATTTCTGTTCTCATTGAAGTCTGGTGAGCCGCAGTGGGGTCTCCTTGGTATTCCCAAGGTGGAAAAATTCCCCGCGCTTCAATGGAAGCTCGCGAACATCAAAAAAATGGATGTGGCAAAGCGTAAGCGGTTACTGGCAAAGCTAGAAAAAGTGCTCGCTGGATAACTCGGGCAATCTTACTTAAGCAACGGAAGCACTAGATGCGGAATTATTCAGTAACTTTAAGAATAATATCTTCATTGAAATTGCGTAACTTAGTTGTGTAGGAGCCCCATGGATTTGCGATGGACGCCCTTAACGTATAGGTAATTTCTCCAGTTCTCGGATTTTCCTGTTTCTTAACGTAAAACCTCAAATCCAAAAAACCGTTGAATCGATTTCCATCTTTGTCAGATAGTGGAGTGCGGGCGGTGGACTGGAGAGCATATCACTTAGGTAAAAGAGGATTGAATCGGCTGTCTCGAGAGCCGCGCTGAGGCGTGGTATGGAGACAGTAGATGGAAACAAAGAAGAACCGC
>JAHFAF010000293.1 GCA_023250715.1 Pseudobdellovibrionaceae bacterium
CGCGGTCACCGTTCCGCTGACATTGTGAACGTTGATGACTTTATTGGCCCGCGTTCCTGTAACGGTAATCTGGTAAGCGCCATTTGCCGATTCCAGATCGGGGTAGTCAGCAAAACTTAAAGTGACTTTCCCATCCGTGGGAGTAATGGTCGTGCTGCCACCGCCTCCCGCCGAGGAACTTGCCTTGCCGCACCCTGTGAGATTGAGCGTGCATTGGGCGGCTACCGAGGCGCCAATCAAAGTTTTTGCGGAGTGATTGAGAAAGTCTCGACGAGAAACAGAATTATCTTCCATAGAAAATAATCATGCCTTATTCCCTGGCGCTAAGACAAGAAAATCGGGTCTGACTTTGCGCAGCCACTCCGTTATCGGCTCTCGCCAGAGAAGGCAGATTCCCAAGATCCAAAGTCCCATCATTCCCAGAGTTTTTGTCGCGTAGTGTAGATTTTTCGGCTGAAAAAGGACTTTGGGCCACAGGTCATTGAAACTTAGTGTGAGAAAAAACGCGCAGGCCATAAAAAGAAATCGGGCTCCCCACCGAGTTTTTCCGGAAAGCTCCTCCATCGATTCGGCAATGAAGAGAAACGCAGGGGCTGCGAGAACGAAGGTTGCCGACTCTGTTCTAGGGCTTGTGAGAATCAACATCATAAGAAGAACACTAAGAGACTTCGGACCTCGCATTAGGGAGAGCAAGGAGAGGGCTGCGACGGAAAGTTTCAAAACGAGGCCAAGCGTGGGAGCTCCCCAACGGGTAAGAACGCTCTGAATGTCGAGTAGGCCTTCTCCTCCAATGTCTTTCGCGAGCACATGAATCCAGGCTCGGTGAAAATTCCATGCTTCTGTAGGTCCCAGCCACAGCAGAGGGATGAGAAGCGATAGGATAGTCGCCCAAAAGATTCCTTTCACGAAAGAGCGATTCCATTTCAGTGTAAGGAAAAAAATTCCTGGGAGAATTTTGAAGTTGGTTCCAATTGCGAGGAGAAAGCCGGACTTCGCATATTTTCCATCGCGATGATTCGCCATTGCCATGAGGATCATTCCCACGAGCAGCGCATTCACCTGTTGGTAACGAGAGCTTCCATCCAACTCCATCGAGCATAAGATCGCGGCGAACCAAAGCCAGCCTGAGGTTTTTTTGTCGAGAACAAACCACCTGGATATTCCCCACCAATAGAAAGCAATGTTGGTCAAAGCCCAAAGGACCGCCTGAGGCACGTTCGGCAAAATGGCAAAGGGCGAATAGCAGAAGGCGAAAAAGGGGGAGTATTTGAACCAATCGCCTCCCCAAATTCCGTAAAAGTAGGGGTTGAAACGGAGCCAAAAATCCCAGGCCGCCCCCTTATAGGTACCGGTGACGGGGCTTAAACCCATTTTGAAGAAATAGGGGCAAATAAAAATGGCTGAAATTACAGAGAAAATAAGGGTTTGCCTTACTTTACGATCGGATAAATTGAGCACTGCGTTAAAAATTGCTATAACTCCTTCTGCCAACAGGACTTATGGGAAAATTTAAACTACTTTTTGCCCTACTTCTGGGGATCTGGGTACCGTTTACACAAGCTTGGGCGGAAGATCCCCCAGGTGTTGAGAACGCCCATGTCGTTGAGTTTGGAGACGGGAAGAGTAAACAGACCTTCAGCAAGCTTGTGATCGGGGATTTGCCGGAGCTCCACACGCGCATCCTCTACGCGAAACGCGGGCTTTGGTTCAAGGAGGCCAAGGGCCTCGTATTTATTTTTCCCGGCACGGGCGCCAAGGTGGATAGCGATTACGGAATTGAAAGATCGTTAGCACCCATTGCGAACGAACTATTGAAACAAGGCTATGCTGTCGCCGCTTTTCAACCCCCCGTCTATTGGCAGGGGAGTGACGAATCTATCCAGAATTATAAGTCGCTTGAGCCGAATCTGAGTTGGCAATTGGAAGTGTTCGAGTATGGGAATAAGGCCTGCAAGGGGCCCTTGGACAATCATTACATCGGACGCTCCACCGGTTCGGGATGGGGCACTGAGCTTTTGCACCGCTATTTGAGGGGAGATGCCAAGTTTCGTTCCGTGAGTAATTTCAAATCCATGCTTTTGATGAGTATCGACGGGCACACGGAAGATGACATTAGAAGATGGGAGACGGCGGAAGCGGCGGCACCGGATAGCTTGATGAATCGTCGGGTGACTACGACGAGCGCCGAAATGTACCGAGAGATGCGCTGGCAAACGGAAAGGGTGCCTGTGCCCTCCGGCATTGCCCTTCCCAATGTTACCTTGGTTGCAGCCGCGCGTGATGAATTCACCTCGACAAGTGTTTCCTTAGGAGCCATCCGTGATTTTTTCCAAATGCATCCCGGGCTCGGAGGCGGCGTGGCGGTACACGATGGTTTTCATGAACCGGCGAGAGGAGACAAGAGCCTTGGAATCGATCCTATGTCACGCCTTCGCTTGATTCTATCGCATTCCTTGGTGGCGGACGCTTACCCGGCCTCTGTGATGACCCCCCTTCTTTTCCCCGATGAAGAGGCGGTCTTCCGCGCATTGAACGAAAGAGGGCCTGACGAGCTAGGAATTTGCAAGACAGTATTGGGTATCGCGGGATAGAGAGAGGGCACATGTCGGAGCATAAGCTGGATTGGGCAAAGAGATGGCTTGAGAAGCCGATTCGGCATTACTGGGGCGGCGAATTTAATTCTGGTAATTCGAGCCAAAAATTTCAAAGCTCAAACCCTGCGACGGAAGAAAATCTTACTGAAATTCCAGAAGGAAGTGCGGTCGATGTCGATGCGGCAGTCGCTGCCGCCGAATCCGGCTTTAAGAATCCCGCTTGGAGAAATATTTCCCGTCGTGAGAGAGCGAGAGTTTTACGTCAAATGGGTGAGCTTGTCAGAAAACACCAGGCGGAGCTTGCCACCCTCGAGGCGCTCTCGAATGGAAAGACCTACAAGGAGGCTTTTTACGACGACATGCCGGATTCTGCGGATGTCTTCGATTATTACGCCGGGTGGACCGATAAATTTTATGGGGAGAGCTGTCCAGTAGATGGTTCCTTCGTCAATTTTACCCAGCGCGATCCTATCGGTGTTTGCGGCTTGATTGTCCCTTGGAATTTTCCACTTCTTTTGGCGAATTGGAAAATAGCGCCGGCTCTGGCGATGGGAAATACAGTTGTGGTAAAGCCCGCCCCCTTCACGTCTTTGTCTTTAATTCGGTTTGCTGAGCTGATTCACGAGGCGAAGATACTGCCCCCCGGCGTTTTCAATGTTGTTCTTGGGGGGGCTACGGCAGGGGAAGCGATTTCGCGCCACTCAAGGATAGGGAAAGTTTCTTTTACTGGTAGTACTGTCGTAGGCCGTCGTATTGTCGAAGGGTCGGCCGGGTCAAACCTAAAGGGCGTGACATTGGAGCTTGGCGGAAAATCCCCCAATATCATTTTTGACGACATTGCCGATCTCGAAGGAACGGTTCAGCGCTCCTTCGGATCGATGTTCTCTCACAAGGGGGAAAAGTGTAGCGAGCCAACGCGATTCTTCCTTCACGAAAAAATCTACAATCGCTTTCTCGAGAGTTTAATTCCCAAAGTAGACGCGGTGATTTGTGGGGAACAGTTCGATCCCAAGAGCCAACAGGGAGCCCAGTGCCACAAGGCTCAATTCGAAAAAATTCTTTCGTATATAGAAATTGGAAAGAGTGAGGGGGCGAAACTTCTGGCGGGTGGGGAAAGGACCGGTAAGAAGGGATATTTCGTTCGTCCGACAGTGTTTGGAGAGGTCTCGCAGAAAATGAGGATCGCTCAAGAAGAAATTTTCGGGCCCGTCGTTTCCTGCATCCCGTTCCGCACGGAAGAGGAAGTCGTCGCGATGGCGAACGACACCGGCTACGGCTTGGCAGCGGGCGTTTTCACCGCGGATGTTTCCAGGGCTCATCGCGTGGCTCAAGCACTGGAAGCAGGAATGGTTTTCGTTAATCACTACGGCTGTTACGATTTCGCAAGCCCCTTCGGTGGAATGAAAGAAAGCGGCTGGGGCCGTGAGATGGCCATTCATTCCTTGGAATCCTACACGCGGCTAAAATCCATTTGGATAAAGTACTAAGTAGTTTCTGTCGCGTTTCAATTGTTCGCGACAGAAACTATCCTGAGCGAAGTGAAGGATCTCGTTTTGTAGGCATATACTTCTGCGTTGAGATCCTTCGGCTTAAGGCCTCAGGATAGATTCTGCGCGAAACGCGACAGAATCTAAGTAGTACGAGGGTTGCCGCGTCGGTCCTTCGGACCTCCTCGCAATGACAGGGCGTATACGCTCAAGGCAGGTGCTACGAACCTGTGCAAAATTAGGACACTTCACAATTCAAGCTAGTGAAATAGGGGTGTGAAAATAGATATTTAGCGCCAGAGCACAGTATGTCTTCGGCGGCATGGGCTTTGCTCCGCTCTATCGAGGCGGGGGCAACATTTTGGGGCGCAGCAGAAGCATAGCTTTCTCTCTTTTTCTTCTTTTTTTTGGGGGGGAACTTGCCCACGCGAAATCCCTATGCGATGGAGTTCGAGATTTCTTGGGTCGCACGCCTTCCCAGTCCTCTCAAATCAATCTTCAAAGCTATTTCACGAGAGATGTAATGGACGAAATTGCTTTGCACACCAAAAAGAAATTTCATGCTTTCCATGACGGAGTGGATGTTCTGGTGGAAGGCCTACCTTCCGATGCAAAATCGAAGAGAGATCAGTTGCTGGAGTTGAACTATTTGCAGGATACCGTGAGCGCAGCTGCAAGGGCGGGGCAAAAAGGTCCGGCGCTCACATTTGAACTTGCTCAAAAGATGGTTGCGCTGGCGATACGGGAAGGGACTCGGGTTGAGCGTTGGACGGAAAGGCAGGAGCTTGCCACTCAATTTGAGCTCGGTAGGAAAATTGACGAGAGGAGGCTCTTGGATATCGAACGAGACTTAAGCCGCAGAGATGCTCAATATTACTTTGAAAATCGTGGGCCTTGGCTTCTCCATGCTCTTTCCAAAAATGCCAACGATTTAAACGTTCGTGTCGAGGCGCATTTGATGCTGGCAGAGCTGGGCGCTATCGATAAAGTGGAAGGCTATAGTTTCGATAGTCTGTTTCAATTGTTTCCCCAAGCCGGCGTTCCTAGAAAACGGCTCATAGCGGCTATCCACAGTTGGCCGGAACCTGTTTTTGAACGTCTGTTTTTTACCCAATGGGGGTATTCATTTTTTAGTAAAGAGGAACTGGCTACGCTTTTTGAAGGCCGTTCGGCAGATTTTCTCGCCCGCTTTTTTCACAAACCGGCAGAAATTCGGGCGGCTGCCACCCGGGCATTAATAGGTAATCGGGACCCTGGTGTCATCGATAATCTAAGAAGTTTGTTAACTGCGGAACTGAAATGGGAAGGTCGCAAAGACCTAGATGTGTTTCACGCTGCGATCGATGCGCTGAGGAGTCGCGTGGATAGAGAGTCTCTGGAGCTTTTGGGTCGATTATCGGCGGAGGCGCAGGACGCCTCTGTCCGCGCGGCGGCGGCTACTGCGATAGTAGATCGGCGACGAGGACCCGCCGAATCGAATACTAGCGATTCCCCCGCTTTGCCTGTTCTCGTGTTGGATGCGCGGCCGCAAGTGGGCATTACACTCATTCAAAATGCCCGGCATGGAGTTAGCGCGAAAACACGAATGGGTTCGCACAAGCTTTTGTTGGAAACGGGAAGGGGCGAATATTTAGAGCCAAGGGATATTAGCCAGATTCTGCAAGACTGGAAGGCCGCCGCCTGGACT
>JAHFAF010000294.1 GCA_023250715.1 Pseudobdellovibrionaceae bacterium
GGCCCGAAAGACGCCAGATCCAACGTCCATCAGTAGGCTCCTTTCGTGTGAGTGGAGTCTTTAAGACTACGCCTACTTATTGGGGCAATTATTTCGCACTTCACAATTGGGAGAAGAGACCGGAAAATCATGCATTTGCGAGGGCGAAGCCCGAAGCAATCTCGTTGATTTAAGCTTCGTTCAATGAGACCGCCACGCTACGCTCGCAGAAGCGGGTTTAGGCGGCGCGTTCTACGGTTTTTGTGGTGCGGGCCGCGGGCGTCAATTCGCCGGACCCCATGGGATTGTTGTTCTTGTGCTGTTTACCCCACTCGTAAGGTTCATTAATGAGCGCGTGTTTCAACACGTCATTCAGATCCTTTGCGAGGTAGAACTTGCACTTCTTTCGAAGCTCTTTCGGAATCTCATCAAGATCCTTGTGGTTGCGATAAGGAACAATGAGTGTCTTGATCCCGTGGCGCAAAGCCGCAAGTGTTTTCTCTTTGAGTCCACCGATGGGGAGTACCTTTCCGCGTAGAGTGATTTCACCCGTCATCGCGACATCTTTGCGGATGGGATTTCCCGTGAGCAGCGAGAGAATCGCCGTTGCGAGAGTTATTCCAGCGGAAGGGCCATCCTTCGGTGTCGCCCCTTGAGGGACGTGAACATGGATCTCATAGCGACTGAATACCTTTTCATCGATTCCAAATGAGGCCGCGTGACTTCGGGCGAAGCTTAGGGCCGCGTGCGCGGACTCCTTCATGACGTCACCCAAAGACCCTGTGAGAATCAATCCGCCGCCCATCTTCTTCATCATGTTGACTTCGATGTTGAGGATTTCCCCTCCGAACTGGGTCCAGGCAAGACCGGTGGCAACACCCACTTCATCTCTTTCTCGTTCTTCCTCTGGTAAATATTTCGGAGGCCCGAGATATTTCGGCACGGAGACCCCGCTTACTACTATCTTTTGCCGGGTTTTTTCCGAGCCAGCGATCTTTCTTGCGACCTTTCGGCAGATGGCCGCGATATTTCGCTCTAGGTTTCTTAAGCCGGCCTCCTGGGTGTATTGCTCGACGATGCGGGCAACTGCTTGTTCGCTGATTTCGATGTCTTCAGCCTTTAAGCCATTTTCTTCGATTTGCTTTTCAAGTAAGAACTGCTGCGCGATCTTCAGCTTTTCTTCCTGGCTGTATCCGGCGAGCTGAATGACCTCCATGCGATCCTTCAAGGCGGAGGGCACGGTGTCCATTAGATTTGCCGTCGCAACAAACATCACGTTGCTTAGGTCAAACGGAAGATTCAAATAATGATCGCGGAAACTGAAGTTCTGCTCGGGGTCGAGCACTTCGAGGAGTGCCGCTGCGGGATCGCCGCGGAAATCGGCCCCTAACTTGTCAATTTCATCGAGCATGAAGATGGGATTGTTCGATCCGGCTTGCTTCAAGCCTTGGACAATACGTCCCGGCATGGCGCCTACATACGTACGACGGTGGCCACGTATATCGGCTTCATCTCTGACGCCTCCCAAGGAGATTCGGACAAATTTTCTGCCCATCGCGCGAGCGATAGACTTACCCAAGCTTGTTTTACCCACGCCTGGAGGCCCCACGAAGCAAAGAATCGGGCCCTTCATCTTGCTCTTGAGCTTTCTGACGGCCAAGAACTCGAGAATGCGCTCCTTGATCTTTTTGAGATCAAAGTGATCCTCATCCAGCACTCGTTGTGCTTCATTTAAGTCCAAGTTGTCTTGGGTGACCTTGCTCCAAGGAATATCGATGAGCCAGTCGAGATAAGTGCGCACGATAGTCGCTTCGGACGCATCTTGATGCATGCGCTCGAGTCTTCCCACTTGCTTCATCGCCTCTTCGTGCACTTCCTCCGGCATCTTGGCCGCTTCAATCTTTCCACGGAGCTCACCGATCTCTTCTGTTTTGCTCTCAGTGTCGCCGAGCTCATTCTTAATCGCGCGAATCTGCTCGCGCAGGAAGTATTCGCGTTGGCTTTTCGTCATCTCATCGCGCGCTTGAGAACGGATACGCGCTTGCATCGCCAGGATCTCAAGCTCCTTAATGAGGATCTCGTTCACTTTCTTCAGGCGATCGACAGGATCAAAGAGCTCTAAAATCTCTTGTGCTTCATTTACCTTGAGGCCGAGGTTGCTCGCGACTAAATCTGCGAGGCGTCCGGCTTCATTGATATCATCCACCACCATCAAAATATCGGGAGAAAGCATGCGGCCCAAGGAAATGACTTTCTCGAGCTGTTCCTTCACCGTCCGCATGAGCGCTTCGACTTCCACATTCTCACGTGTGGCTGGCTTTTCCTTGATTTGCTTTATCTTAGCTACGAAGAAGGGTTTTTCTTGTACGAAGTGGGTAACCGTTCCCTTCATCAATCCCTGCACGAGTATTTTTACTCGTCCATCCGGAAGCTTTCGCATCCGCATGATCATCGCGATGGTGCCGATGGGGTAGATTGTGTCGGGAGTGGGGTTTTCGTCCGTGATCTCTTTCTGAGCTGCCAGATAGATCAGTCGATCCTTCGCCAGGGCTTCGTTGACCGCGCGAATTGAAGGCTCGCGGCCCACGAATAGCGGGAGAATCATGTACGGATAAACGACCACATCGCGAATCGGAAGAAGCGGAAGCTCTTCCGGAATCACAAGTTCTTCATGTTCTGAGAACTCGTTGGCCATGATAGATCCTTTGGGGAAAGGTTTGAAGTCGGTACAACTGGCCTACACTGGTGTGATCGGAGTAAAAGCGGGAAAGCTTGAGTGAAGTTTTGGAGGGAATTAAGGGGGAGAGAGGATTACCTTAGTTGCTACGCGTAAAGCTTTTCTTCGAGCTCCTGGGCCTCTTTGCAGCGAACACAGAGCTCCGCTACGGGCCGGGCTTCTAGGCGCTTTAGTTCAATAGGCTCTTCGCAGCTATCGCAGACACCGAACTTGCCCGCATCTATCTTGGCTAGAGCAATTTCAATCTTGTGCAGGAGCGATCGCTCGCGATCTCTAAGGCGCAATGCAACGCTTTGATTCAGCTCCGAGGATGCGAGATCTACTTCATCCATCAGGTCGTCCGTGCTTAGGGTAAGCTCTTCGTGCTTGGTCTTCTCACTGTGGTTCAGCACCTTGGCCTTTTCGTCTCTAAGCCGCGCCGCGAAACGTTCGAGATCCTTCTTCTTCATACCCTTTCACCTTTCTCGCCCTGGGGCGACAAAACTGGTACGGAAGCCTTACTCTTGAGAGCTAATTTTCCTGGAAATTAAAACCTAAGAAAGTACGTCAGGAATAAATGGTAACATTTCCTAAATTCACTCACAAGATGCCCTGTCATTGCGAGGGCTAAAGCCCAGAAGCGACCTTCGGGTAGCTGCGTCGCCTACGGTTTTGCTAGGATTATTTGTCGGAGATGACGCCGTTGGCCCCTAAGGAAAGCACGGGAAGGCGGCGGCGGGCGAGCCGGGAATTATCGAAAGAGACGTTGCCGAGCGGAGTTTCGAATTCTTTAATCTTTGCAAGTTCGGACACTACATCATTGCGATCGTTGGAAGCTCTCTTTACGGCCGCTCCCACGAGTAACATCGCTTCGAAGGCTTGGCTCGAGAGCAGGTCGGGGCCAGCCCCGAATGCGTCCGAATATCCCCGGATAAAATCTCGTTGTTTGGGATTTCGCGTTTGAAGATTCAGCCCGGCCGGAAAAATAGCGCCTTCGACGTATCTTCCTCCCCGCTTAAAGAGTTGGTCGGTATTCCATTCAGTAGTTCCCAGAAGGGGGACGCCAGAAACATCGAAGTACGCCAAGCTTGCCGCGATCTGGCCGACATTTTTTGGGCCATCGGGGATGAAGATCGCATCGAAATCCACAATGGGGGCCAAGCGGGCCGATTTGGGCTCTTTGCCGGTCTTGGTCTTTTGGGCCTGGATGAACTCGGTTAGCTTTGTCGCCTCGAGTTTTCGAAAACGCGGATCAGCAAGGCCTGTGAGCTCTCGAATATGCCCCTGAAAATCCTTCTCTTCGGTGCCGTAAGTTTCATACGCGACGATTCGGCCGCCGTACTGCTCCGTCAAATCCCAGAACTGATTCGCCATGTCCCGGCCGAAACTATCGCTGGGCGCTAGGATCGCAAAGCGCTTGAAGCCCCGTTCTTTCGTGACGTTCGCAACCAGGCTCTCCACCTGAATCTTTGGGGTTAATGCGTTTTGAAAAAGGTAAGCACCTCGCTCGGAGAGGCCTTCCTTCGCGCTCAAGGAGAGATTCAGTACGCCCAATTGCTGCGCACGTTCCGCGACCGCGACCGACTCTTTCCAGTTCATGGGGCCGATGACGGCAATCACATTGTGTTGATAGAAGAGATTGTCCACTGCCTGCTGCGCAAGTGCGGGACTCGAGGCCGAGTCCTCGACAAAAATTTGAAAGTCTTCCTCTCGGCTATCCGAGTAAGTGCCTGCGGCAAGAAGAATTCCGTCCAGCGCCTTTCTTCCGTAGGGAGCGAACTTACCACTCAAGGGGAGAATGACGCCAATATGTTTTTTCTCGCCGGCCGAACCGCCATTCAAAGGCAATCCTTTGGCGTCCATTTGCTCCGGGCTCGGTGCGCCCGGGCTTGAATCAACCAACGCAACCGTCTCGGAGGCGGCCAGCGACGAGAGGCGCGCACTTATTTTACCTCTAGTGGACGGTTCGCTGATTTCACCCAGCAAACGATCGAGCTCGCCGCGACAGGAAATTTTATTCAAATGTGCGTCCACGTTTTCCCCAAGAATCGCGCGCGTCCGTTCGTCCAAAGGAAGCTGCATCTGGGAGGCATAAGCCTGAATCACAGCGGGATGATTCCCTAGAGCACCTGCCGATTGAGCCATGAGCTGAAAAATTACTTCCGCGCGTCGAGGGCCCTGCGATTGGATTTCATCCATCCGGTATTTAGAAAGCAGGGTGTACGCCTTCTCATAATTTCCCTGCTGGTATTCGGCGGCCGCTAAGTTGTAGTTCACATCGAACGAAAGCTCCGATTGTGGGTAGCGACTCAAGAACGCCTCGAACTCGCGGGAGGCGGCCTGATATTCCTCACGGTAGTAATAGATAGTTCCCAGGCGATAGGAAGAGAGCATTGCTGCTCGTCCCTTCGGGTATTTTTGTTTCACTGTGGAATAGACCTGTCGGGCCTGATCGAAATTTCTCGCATTAAAAAGACGTTCGCCCTGGAAAAATAATGTGCGGGCCTCGGGCTCGACTTTCTGATTCTTAAAATTCACCCCGGCCGGGCCCATGTTATCCCGTTCAAGTCGTCGCGGAGTGGCACACCCCACTAAGAGCAGGCAGGCCAGGAGAACGGATTTTCCAAAATTTCGGCGCATTACTTACTAAATATCTCTTTAAACTTCTGAAGGAAACTAGCAATCAAGGGTTGGCAATCCTTCGAGCTTTCCTTCTCGAATTCTTGGAGCAGTTCCTTTTGCCGATTGCTCAATCTTGTGGGCGTTTCCACAAGGACCCGAACAATCAAATCTCCGAACCCTGACCCATTGAGACGGGCGATTCCCTTTCCTTTAAGACGCTTCAGCTCACCGTGTTGTATGCCGCTAGGAATTTTAAGGGGCGTCGTGCCTGCGAGAGTAGGAATTTCTACTTCCGCACCCAAAGAGGCCTGAACGAAGCTAATCGGGAGATCCAAGATAAGGTGTTCCGCCTCGCGTCGAAATAGCGGGTGTTCGTGCACTGCGATCACGACGTAGAGATCTCCTGGCTTTCCCCCG
>JAHFAF010000295.1 GCA_023250715.1 Pseudobdellovibrionaceae bacterium
ATTGCGCGGATAGTCCTTTAGTTCTAACAAGTTAGAGTACGAATCTTATCCAGGAAACAGCCCCATCGCGAAGTCTGATAGAGAGTATTCAATTGAGGATACCTTCGGCTGATCATGCGGTGAACTTTCCTAGTCGTACACCCTCGACATCTTGGAAGAAGATCGCTGGAAGAGATTCGAAAGGCGGGCTCCCCTCGATACTCCCGCACTCTCTCCAATAGAAGGCTCGCGGCAGCGTTACTCGAACCGGCAGAAACTTGAATCTGAAAATGCCCGTCCGGACCGTGAAAGACGAGTGTGGCCGTGCAATTTTCTCTACCCGTGCCGATGCAGCAACAAGCGGTAGGCTTTCGACCAGGGAATACTTTGCAAATTGCAGAGGCAAGCTCCCCGCGAAATTTTTCCTCAAAAGCGGAGTCGCCCTCGAGCCCTCTTATGGTAAGGCAATTCTTTTGATAGGCCCGTAAGGGAAAGAGACTCTCAAAAATCTCTCGTCGAAGCAGAATTCCAAGCGCGAAGAAGCAAAGAATTGAGGATATTACTGCATCTAGACCAAGGGCCATAGCCACAGTGCCAGCCGTGACAACACTTCCTATTCGCCAGACGAACCCCATAGCGTCCTTTTCCGCCTTTGTCGCCATGAGGTCAAGGCGACATTTATCAACAATTTCTTAAATCGAGATGCATTGGACAATTTGGCTCTTATTCTGAGTAAAAACACCCCTTTCATCCGGCAGTCTGACATCAGTCGCGAGGAGGATCTCGCGGCACGGCTTTTGCTCTCACGTCCTCCATACATGGGAGGAAATATGTGGAAGTCCGCTTTCGTATTACTTGTGTTATTTAGCCAATCCATTTTCGCATCCGGTTTTATCGCGGAAATGGATCAGCCGTTAGATCGGGCCTTCATTCCCGTTGGATTCGACAACGATGACTCCATTGAAATTGTCGTTACGGGAAAGTTTAGAAAGCCATGCCTTCAGCTCGGAATCGTGAGCACGGAAGTCGAAGACAGTACTATTTGGGTTCAGCTCACCGCATATGAATATGAAGGGTCTTGCAGTAATGCGGGGGCTCCCTTTCAGCAAACGGTCCCCCTTGGGCTGATTCAAAACGCCGGAATCTACTCAATCAAAGATCGAAGTTCTGGAAAAGAGATTGGCTCTTTGATCGTCGATAAAGCCTCGGATACAACGGCCGGAACGGATTCCAATCCCTATGCTTCTCTTTCCGATGCATTCCTAACGTGGGAAGGGACTACTCCGACTCTTGTCCTTCGTGGACTTCATAATTCAACCTGTGCGAAGTTTGGCAAAATCGAAATAACCCCTCAGAAAGATGCTTTGGTTGTCTTGCCAATTCTGAAAAAATTAAAGAAAAACGAAATTTGCGATCACAAGATCGCTCCGTTTGAAATGAAGACGCAGGTATCCGAGGAGTTGCCTTTCTTTCCCTTCCTACTCCATGTCCGGTCCATGGGAGGGCAAGCGATTAGCAAAATGGTCTATGGCCGCTAACCGGGCCGGAGAGAAAATGAAAAAACAAAATAGAAATGGGGTCAAAGTCCTCTGGGCTGTGGATGCGTTTCACGAGAATCCCAAAAAACAACTACGCGCATTGCAGTCGTTTCTCAAGCTGAGCGGAAGTGCTGGCACATGCGTTCAACCGGTTTCGGTGCTTCACTCGGGAAGTTTCGATCCGGTATCGGCAACCTTTCCCCAAGACTGGCACGAGCTGGCGAGCGCCGCACTGGAAAATTTAATCAACGCGCTTGAAAACGTGGCAAACGTCGTCGTTTCTCCGATTCGGCTTCTTAAGGTAGATAGGCCAAGCCTTTCCGCTTCCGTCGATGCATTCATCCAGTTTGCCATCGAGGAGAACACGTCGCTTATTCTCGTTAGCTCCAGCGCTCGAAAGGGTGTGGAACGCCTGGTGCTGGGAAGCTTTGCCGAGACACTGGTGCTCCGTTCTCCGGTGCCGGTACTCATCGTAAGCCCGCAGGCGAAGACTCACCAGAAGATTACGACGCTACTCTATCCCACGGATTTTTCTACGGCGTCCAAAAAGGGCTTCGATAGAGTACTGACACTCGCTAGAACCCTGGGAATGCAAGTTCTTATTTTCCACAAAGTAAGACTTCCCTACACGAACCGAAGTATCGGCGTCATGCTACCTCCGGTTTCTCGCGATTCGCTGCGGGAACTGAAATCGGAATTCGCCGAAACGGCGGGAAACTGGGCGAAACGGGGAGAGCATTCAGGAGTGCGCACGAAGTTTCACATCGAGATGGAAGGTGGTCCTCCGCTGGACTCGATTCTCAAAGCAAGCCGTCGGCTCGGTGCAAAAGCGATGATTGCCATGACCTCGCAGAGTGGAAAGTGGAGTGCAACGATCCTGGGAAGCCTGACAAGACAGGTATTAAGAAGTGCCCCTTGTCCTGTTCTCGTGGTCCACGCGGATCAGCCCTCACTCGCGAAGAAGCTTGTCGAAGAGGTGCGAAGCGCGGGATATGCTTATACCGCGCACCCCCTAATATCCTAAAGTTCAGAAAGGCCGGCATGAACGCGAAAGAGCCTGGGGATCTAAAACCGGCGATCGGTCTTTATTCCACTACCGCAATTGTCATTGGCGCTGTCATTGGCTCGGGAATTTTCGTTTCCCCGGCGGGAATGGCCCGGAGCTCGAGCAGCGGACTCGCTCTTTTGGGCGTCTGGATCGTAGCGGGCGCTCTCACGTTTATCGGTGCGCTCACACAATGTGAATTGTGCAGCAGCATGCCGCGCACCGGAGGCCTTTACATTTATCTGAAAGAGGCCTTCGGAGAGAGCGTCGGTTTTTTCTACGGGTGGGCGAACTTCATGATCGCAGGGTCGGGAGCTATCGCCGCAATCAGTTTTATTTTTGCCGGCTACTTCAGTGAGTTCTTTCCTTTGTGGCGCGCCCCTCCCGAACTTCAGCGATGGGCGATCACCATTCCTTACTTGGGCCGATTGTTCCCCCTCGCCGATCTCGGTGAAAAAATGGTAGCCGGCGCGATTGTCATCGGGCTCACGTGGATCAATACCCGGGGTGTTCGACTTGGGGCGGGATTGCAATCCATTTCGACGACCTGCAAAGTGCTCGCCCTATTAGGGATTGTAGGGGCTGCTTTTTTTGCGACTGGTGGCAGCTCCCACCATATTTGGGCGAGCCGCGCGGGCACGACAACGCTAACGACGTGGCAATTCCTCGGCCTCGCCGTGACCGCTCTCGGCGGCGCGTTTTGGTCTTACGATGGTTGGGGAAACGTCACTTATGTCGCGGGCGAAGTAAAACGCCCCGAGCGGACAGTCCCACTCGCTTTATTCTTGGGCACGGCGATAGTGATTCTGATTTATCTCGCCGTGAACTGGGCCTATCTTTACGTTTTTCCCGTGGAAGAGCTGGGAAAAGTGTCGGGAGATCGCGTGGCATCCGCCCTCATGAACCAGGCATTCGGGCCCTGGGGGGTTTGGGCCGTTGCCTTGATTGTTCTCGTCTCCACTTTCGATACAACAAATTCGAGCATTCTTACTAACCCGCGTGTGTATTTTGCGATGGCCAAGGAAAATCTTTTTCCGGCAATGGCCGGCGGCGTTCACCCCAAATACGGAACACCCCATGTGGCGCTCTGGTTTCAATGCGCATGGACGCTCGTATTGTTGTTCACGAGCTCCTTTGAGCTCATCACCAGCATGTACGTCTGGGTGAACTGGCTCTTTTACCTTTTGATGGCTCTCGCGGTTTTCATCTGCCGCAGGCGTGGCTATGCGCGTGCCTTCACCATCAAAGGGTATCCTTATGTCCCGGCCGCTTTTGCTCTTTTTACCTGTGCCTATTTAGTGATGACTCTGCTCGAGGATATCCACCAATTTCAGATCGGCGAGTCCCCCATGATCAAAAGCCTGATGGGGCTCACGCTCGTCCTTCTGGGGAGCCCCGTTTATTTGTTCATGATCTATCGAAGGCGCTTCCCAGAAAAAGCGGTAGCTTCGCCTACAAGATGAGGTTGGTTTTCGCTTTTAGACCAGGAGTGCAAGCCGCGTGGCTTAAAAATTGTCTATGAGTTGGTCACACTAACTCCCTATATCTAAAGCAAATGGAGAATTTTCAACAAGCCTGACTAGAGCCTACACATTTGGATGAGCCCATTAGACCCGCTCTGGGCTTGCCACCATGGCACTCTGCTTGCAATCGTAATTGAGTAAGCCTGGTATTTCTCTCCTCAATAGCCAGATTCAATCTCCATAAAATTAGGCGGTGCTTTTTATGAAATTGAATCTCATTTCGATTTGCCTCTCTCTTTGTTTATTAGTTGCCTGCAATAAACGCGTCACCCTAAGCGAAGAAGCTCCGACAGGTACTGCGGGCAGTGCCGGTACCGCAGAAGGGTTCGGCGGAGATCCCTTCTACACAGACAAGTTAAATTACATTCGCGATACGCTTCTCAAGCCGGCCCTTTCTCAGATGAACAAGCCGGATGAATTGTCGACAAACTATTGCGACTTTGCGGCGAGATGCGCGGACACAAGCAATCCCCTTTGCCCCGGCGTGATAACGCTGAATGCAAACCAAAGGAATCTCTGCGCTACTTTTCTCAGTAGAAATCTTCCGATCCTCGAGTCCCAGCTCAGTAACCCTGACGTGGTATTGCAAGCCACCTACGACACACTCCAGGCCAACGGCACAGTTGCCGGAGCAATGACGTCTTTGTCCTCGACCGGAAAGATTTACGTCAATATCGACTACATGAAAAATATGAACGATCTCGAAATCGCGGCCGTTCTCATGCATGAGTACTTGCACAAGATTGAAGATTCCCAATTTGGCTTCATTCAAGATCTTACAAGTTATGATCAGGGCCTCATGGGAGCCACATTGAATACCACGGCGGGGCAAGAAGTTGCTTTTCAGGCAAGAGGATTGAAATCGCCCGAACTGAAGGGACTGACTCAAGAGGGCCTGGCAAATGGGGTAAGACTTTCTTGGATTCCCGCGGCAGGCAGTAACCAGGTGTTTCAGATTGCCTATGCAATCGGCGCTTATTCCCCAGGTACCTGTCGCATGGGCGAGATCATCTGGGGCGCAACGATTGGCAACGCCACGACCTTTGATGTTACCGGCCTAGCACGCGACACCACCTACACGTTTCGCGTCTGTGGCTGGGCCTCGGATATCTATTCGACTGGGCTTGTAGTTACATCGAGAACACTTCCCTAATGCCCGGTGGCCGAACGCACAGAAAGATCCTATGCTATCTGAAATGCCGTCGAAATCTGTTACCGGCGCGGATGGCCCTTCCTCGTCGCCATTCATCCCCCAAATTGATGGATTAAAGGGCCTAGCCATTCTCATGGTAATGGCGACTCATATTGCGGACCACGGCATAGAGGGACCGTGGCGCTACTCCTTTCTCCAGGCGTTCTTTGCTGCGGGTGAACGCGGGGTACAACTGTTTTTCTTGATCAGCGGATTCGCCATTTTTGTAAATTCTCGAGAGCGCATGGGGAGGGAAAAGAACCCATGGGCGTGCTTTTACGTGCGGCGCTGGTTTCGAATTCTTCCGCTATGGTGGTTTGTGGTGTTTTTATTTTCCTTGGTATTTGCTCTGCGCAGTAACGTAACGCTTGCTTGGATGTCCTTTTATTTCGGTTTCGTAAGTTTCGATATGGATTGGGTCATT
>JAHFAF010000296.1 GCA_023250715.1 Pseudobdellovibrionaceae bacterium
TTCTCGTCCGCTTTCTAAAACGGTGGGATGAAAAAATGCTTCGTCGCGCGCTTAAGCGGCCGAAGCTCATCGTGGGTTCGGTCGTGGCATTGTTCTTGGTCAGCGTCGCACTGATTCCCTTGATGGGTAAGGAGTTCCTGCCTAAGTTTAACGAGGGAACGGCGATGATTTCCGTGGTCCTTCCTCCCGGAGTGTCGTTAGAGCACTCAAACAATGTTGGGACCAAAGCGGAAAAAATCATTTTAGAAATTCCCGAAGTGAAATCCGTTAGCCGTCGAACCGGAAGAGCGGAGCTAGATGAACATGCAGAAGGGGTGCACAACGGCGAAGTGGATGTTGATTTTAAGGAGATGGGACGTCCTAGAGATGTCGTGTTAGAGGAGATTCGCCAAAAATTGTTGATTGCTATTCCGGGATCGTTCATTAATTTAGGGCAACCCATTTCCCATCGTCTGGATCATCTGCTTTCGGGGGTGAAAGCTCAGATAGCGATTAAGATTTTTGGACCTGAACTCGATTTGCTTCGATCGAGTGCTGCCCAGGTTTACTCCGCCATAAAGGATGTCAAAGGCCTTGTGGATCTTCAGATCGAACAACAGGTCCAGATTCCTAAGATTAAAATTCAGTTTCTTCGAGAGGAAGCCATTAAGTACAACATTGTCGTAGGAGAGCTAGCGACACAGTTGGAAATGGCGTTGGAAGGCGAAGTCACGGCACAAGTACTCGAAGGGCAACGCATCTTCGACGTGTTCATGCGTCTTGACGACAGTTCTCGCAGTAACATCGATCGAATAAAAAGCGTCATCATAAAAACCATGCCGGACGGGCGTCGAATTGCTCTCGATCAGGTAGCGGATGTTTACGAAACCACGGGCCCCAATATGGTTAATCGGGAAAACATGCAGCGCCGTATCGTCGTTCAAGCCAACACCTCGGGAAGGGATCTCGATAGCGTAATCAACGAGATCCGTAAGAATGTTTCAAAGACTGTGAAGCTTCCTGAAGGATACTACGTTAGCTATGGGGGCCAGTTCGAGAGTCAGCAAAAAGCAAGTCGTATGATGCTCTTCTTGGGAGCTCTTTCCATTTTTGGAATTTTCCTGGTTCTCTACGGGCATTTCCGATCAGGCTTTATCGCACTCCAAATTATGTTAAATATTCCTATGGCTCTCATTGGCAGCGTCGTCGCCATCTTTCTTTCGGATCGGATCTTATCGGTGGCTTCCATGGTAGCTTTTGTCACCCTGTGTGGGATCGCCTCGAGAAACGGAATAATGATGATCTCCCATTACCTACATCTCATGATGCACGAAAAGGAGCCGTTCGGTGAAGAGATGGTGATCCGAGGTTCACTAGAAAGACTTGTCCCCGTTCTTATGACAGCGCTGACGGCGATGCTCGCACTCGTTCCGCTAATGCTCGCAAAGGGGGAGCCCGGAAAGGAAATTCTTCATCCGGTGGCGGTCGTCATCTTTGGTGGCCTATTCAGCTCGACGCTACTCGATATGTGGGTGACTCCCGCTGTCTTTTTAAGCTTTGGAAAAAAATCGGCTGAAAGTTACGCCAATCTACATCGGCGGACGACCGATCTTCCGAATTCGGTAACAAACGAGTCTGAAAGGAGACTGACATGAAGACGAACTTCGTTGTTTTGGTTGTATTCCTGTTTGCGGGTCACGCTCATGCGCACGAAGGCCACGGCATTCCCGGGGCCCTGCCACCTGCTCCCCATGGCGGTGTCGTACAGGAAGCTGAGCACAAAGAGAATGCCAGCCACGATGAGAAGGGGGAGGTCGAGTTGTTTTTCGAAGCCGTGTTCAAGGGCAAGGAAATTACGGTATATCCTCTAACTTTTCCCAAAGACAGTACCGCCTCCTTTGTAGGTCTTCCTGCAAAGAAGGACCTATCGGGGGTAACACTCAAAGTAGAACTCCCTCGGGCGAAAAAAATGGAGTCTCTAACGACAACGGTAACAGAGGATGCGATTAAAGCTTCTTTCGATTCAAAGAATGCAAATAGATTCATCGTTCACGTGTTTGCCAAGCATGCGAACGAAGAAAAAGTGGCAAAGATTCAGATTGAGAAGAACTGATGTTTCGTTGCCTTTCATTCCTTTCCACGGTTTTTCTTTTTACCTTCCCGTCTGTAAGGGCAATGGAGGAACCCAGAAAGGTTGGTCTCGATGATGCAAAAAAGTATGCTATCCAGCACAACTTCGAGGTGATGTCTCTGCGGCAGGCTTTGGAAGAAGCGCGGGCTCGGCAGGGCCGAGCCCGCAGCGCCTACTATCCAAAACTTGGAATCGCAGGCGGGGCCGACACTCAAATGAAATCAAGCGCAAATGAGAACGCGGTCATTGGTTACGTTTACGGGGATTACAATCTCTTCAATGGTTTTGGGGATTCCTATCGAACTCAAATTGCTGCACTCGACGCGGAGAAGGCGGAAATCCGACTGAAGCGAGCCGAGTTTCGCGTCGGACTCGAAGTGGAACGGGCCTTTCATCTCTATCTCTTCAAAAAAACGACGATCGAATTAAAGAGAGAGACCGTCAAGCTCAATGACACGAACAAAAAGATGGCATCCAATAAGAAACGCTCGGGCCTCGCCGCTGAATCAGATGTAATGGAATTTGATCTTAGAGACGCGACTCTAAGATCGGACTTACTCTTACTAGAGCAAGAAATTGAAGAGGCGAGAACGGCGCTGAAGAAGCTCCTCGGTGAAGAAGTGGGCTCCAGGATTGAGCCGGTGGGAAGTCTTCAGCACCAACACTTAAGAGGCAATCTCAACGACCTAGTGAAGCGAATCAAAGATGAGAGCGAGCCGGTATTGGTTGGGGCGAGAAATATCGCCATTTCTTCCCTAGAAACTAAGGCGGCCCAGTCGAAGTGGTTGCCGAAACTCGATCTCGAAGTGGCGGCAGGCTATTTGCCCTGGGACTTGCGCCAGGTGCCCTCTGGCTCCGCTATGCTTGGTGGTAAGGTTGTGGCGCGGATAGATCTATTCTCGGGATTTGAGACTCTCTATGAGCGCAGAGAGGCCGAAGCCAAAAGACTGCGGCAAGAGGCGGAATTAAAGACTGCCATTCTTTCGGCCATGATCGATACAGAAAACGCCTTTCGCCGTATCAGCACTATTCAGAACCGCGTGGATCTTGAAGAGGAGAATGAGTCCAGGGCAAAAAGGTATTACGCGTCTGTCATGAATGAGTATCGAAGGGGCGTAAAAAATTCGGCTGACCTCCGCGTTGCGGCCGACGGTTTGTTTGAGGTTAGGCTCAAACGGGAATCATTCAAATTTGAGTTTTTAAATAGTCGCCTCGACTTGGAGCGTACTCTCGGGGGCGCTGTGGAGATGGAAATTATTGAGGAAAAACATTAAGATTTACGCCATTGCCAACGTAAGGAGTCAGGGCTTCTATAGAATCTTAGGGTTTGGGGGTTGAAATGAAGTGGTTAATCACTCGAGGGGTCTTTGTCCTCATCGGTACATTCGTCATTCAAGCGAACGCGGCGCCCGTGTTTGGACGGTACGTAGGAGTACTTCGCCATGACAATATCAAGAGAGATCAGCTCGCGAAACTCGACTTCATCGTATCGCGAGAAGAAGGCAATAATATCCTTCTTAAAGCGGTCTTGACCCTTCATTTTGGTGATTTCAAGAATAGTGATTACGTTGCCTATCATTTCGATAACGTTCGTTTCAATCTTCTTACACAGATCTTCATTTTCGATCAGGCCGATCAGCCGGTTACTTTGATTGGAAAGCAAACAGCCCCGAATGAGTTCACGGGAGAGTTTCGCTCTGCGTATGGCGGCGAGATGGGCCAAGTTTATTTGAGAAGTGACAAGCCCGCCGACCCTAAAGCTCCCCTCATGGAGACGATTTGGGGGGAGTATCGAGGAAAGTGCGAAAGTAAAGTGGGGGGAGCTAGAACGGACACGATTGTTCAAGTTTATACATATCGATCTACGGAAGGAGCTAGCCAAGTAGGAAATCCTTTCCGAGCATACAAGATCAAGGGCTTCATCGGAGAATATAGTGCTCAAGGTTGCTTATCCGGGGGGCGCGAGTGTGTTTGGGGCAATATCAAGTCAGGCTCCTATAATTTTTTTGAAAATCAACTTCTCCTTTTCAATAACTACAAGAATCTAACTTGCTCGATGGAAGAAGACGGGTTGAATTGCGTCGGTTGCGAAAAACTTCTTCGTGCATCGGATGAAACCAAGGGTCCGCGTACTTTTATTCCCCCGACGTCAAGTAGTGTCTTCGGGAGCGCTGAACCCACAGAGTCCGCAGCCCTTACGAGTGATGCCACATCCATTCAAGGAAAATATCGGGGCTACCTGCACCACGAATTTCTCGATCGATACCAAACGGGAAATCTGAGTATTCTGACCTATCAGGCTCCGGGTGAAACGGGTACTCCGACCAGCTTACGGATGTCTGCTATCGGCAAGTTAAACTTTGGAAACGAAAAGAGTGGCGAGGCCATCTCTTACCGCTTTCAAGAAAGAACCTATCCGAATCCGCTAATCTCTCCACAGTTCGTGTTTAGTCAGGCGGAAGCTGACGTTGATGCAATTCTTCAAATCACGTCTCTAGGCAAGGGAGTCGTAAAGGGAATCTGGTTTTCACGACTTTTTGGCCGTGTCGGAAGGTTCGAATTCCGCAAAGACGGTTCCTTAAAACTCCCTGCAGATGCCAAAATGATTGAACCTCTTAGTGCACATTACGAAAGTTCCGAATGGGAAATGGAGCTTTTGGTAGGGTTAGGAGTGGCACCACCTAATACTGAAAATCCCTTTTCCCCCCTCATGCTTCAGGGTTGGACCATACTTCCTAGCATTACTCCAAAGGTTCATATTACGGGTGGCTCCTACGATTTCTATACGGGCCGCATCGGAATCGAAGTCGGTGAAAATACGGTGCATTTGGGGCAACGGCTTTCCAGGAAAAAACTCCTTCTTAAGAAAATGTACTACGCGCCGCTTGCGCCCCTTCCGCCTCATTCGCTTATTCCCTACCGGATCGTGGGAGACGTCGAAGGATGAAAGAGGAGACATGAAGAAACCAATTTTATTGATTTTGTTTGCAGCGACAGCCAGCCAAGCGGCGGACGTTCTGTGGCTTCATATGAATGTGAACCACACGTATAGGGATCTTTCCACCCTTTGCGAAAGCGTTAGACCTGGCGGGGATCTTTATTTCGCGGCGGAACATGAGGACGGAAAGGTTAGTCGAGTTGCTTTCAGCAACTTTCCAAATGTCTGGCCCTACACGTCTATCCATAAGAGCGTCGAGCTGACAAAAGATCAGATTAGTCAGATCGAGCTTTCTAAAGATTCCAAGGGTCGTTACTGGGTAAAAAAACTTCCTCTTCAGGGATATACCTTAAGATGGATTCTTTTCTGGGCAACTGAACGGTACTCCTATTGCCCGCTCCCTCAAGCGCTCACGACCATTTCTCCCTCACCAGTTGCTTACAATTTTGAGATGGAAGGAATTGAGGAGGGGGTTCTCATCAGCTACTCACAGAAATTTTCATTCATGGGGCAAAGAAGTGATGGCGAGGTTTACGAGGCGACTATGCAATTGGTTCAGAAAGAGTATGAGCCAGGGGCCTTTCCATAGAAATTATGATCGATTGGGTGGACTATGCGACGAATTTGGACCTTAG
>JAHFAF010000030.1 GCA_023250715.1 Pseudobdellovibrionaceae bacterium
CCTATGCCGAGGACACCGCTGCCGCAGTGCTCTACGCCCCCGAGGATACAGATGAAAAAGTCCTAGAGTCCGCAAGGGGAATGGTTCAGGAGACTCTTTCAAAATTTAAACCCGAAATTACAATAAAGAAATTCACCCCGGCAGACACGAGCGAGACATCGGACACCGGAGGGACTCCCTCGTCTCTTTTGCCTCTGGCCCTATTCGCCACGGGGGGGCTTATTCTTGCCGGCATGATCCTACTTGGCCTTATGCTGAGAAAGTCCCTGGAGTCGCTTGCTGAGGGAGTGAGGTCGAGTAGAGCCGATGGCCCGTCCCTTCCAATGCCAAGTGCGTCCGCCGGCGTAGGTACGATGACACCAGGGACCTCCAAAGGCATGACTCATGATAAAGGCACAAGTGGTCCCCTTCCCTTTTTGAATCAAAATTTAAAAGTGGTAAAGCAAGTCCTTAAGGATCAGCCCAGCCTCTTAGTGCGAGAACTCGGAAATATGTCCAATGCTGGGAAAGGGTTCCGATGGCTTTTGCTCCTGCTGACGACCGAGGAACAGGGCTCGTTGAGAAAATACCTCGGAGAACAGAGACTCACCCAGCTCGCGAACGAATCGCTCGCAAGCGGTGGAGATGACTCCTTCGACGCTAAGTCGCATTGGCTCGATGAGCTCTCCGAGCGATTAACCATGCGACTAGTGCGCGGAAATTCCCCCATTGAGGCAGCCTTGGATACGGAAACGATCGTGGAGTTTTTGCTTTCCGACGCAGACACGGTAATCGCGGCTGCGGAATCAGTGAACGATAAAGGTGGCTGGAGAATTCTAGCCGAGTTCCTTTCCAAGGAGGAGTTCCAACGGTATTTGGCCAAAAGCGACAGCGCGAAATGGAAGAACATCGTTGAAGCAACAGATTTGGGAAAAGAACAAATAGTCTCTGCTGCGAAAAGAATGATCGAGAACATACGGAATAGCCCTTCCCAAAAATCCTCTAAGGCTGATCGATCCCGGTATTTTCAGTCCGTACTGCTCGAGCCGGTCATCGCTGCTTTGAAGAGGATGTCATTAGGACAACAAGACGAACTCGTGGGCAGACTTCAAGGAGTTGCTCCAGACCTGCTTCCCTTAATAGAAGAAAGGATTTGGACACCCCGTCAGCTCCATCGTGTGCCACCGGATTATCTAACGGAATACCTGAAAAATATCGCAATGGAACAGCGGGTGGCAATGATTGTCGGCCTTCCGCCGGACCTAGCAGATAGAATGGTAGAGCTTCTTCCTGAGGGGAACATAAAGATCGTTGTAAAAGACCAAGTGAAGAATATTGAGTCTAGGGGAGATGAGCGCGAGCGCCATCAACATTCCGAAGTCTGTCGCGGGCTCATCGAGGATCTTCGAGGCAAGGCGACTAATCGCGAGTTTAGACTACTCCGCCCCGATGAAGTTGAGGGAGATGCCTTCTCGACTTCCGCGGACGAAGCACAATCTTCCGAAGCCGCCTAAACTGACCCTCGCTATTTCTTGGAATTCAGGAGCTCAAGATAGAGGGATTCGTATTTCGACAACATCGTTCTGACGTCGAAGAATGTCATCACTCTTTCACGCCCCATCTGCCCCATTTTCTTGCCATTTAAATCGTCGGCAAGTGCCCTTTCAATTGCATTCGCAAGAGAAAATGGGTCCGATACGGGAACTAAATAACCAGTACTCCCCTCTTCGACGACTTCCGGAGTACCGCCGACTGCAGTTGCCACCACGGGTAACCCGCAGGCCATGGCCTCCAGAAGACCCACGGAGATTCCTTCTGTGAGAGAAGGGAGTACATAAAGGCGAGCGCGGTGAAGAAGGTCTTCGACATTCGAAACTTCCCCTAGAAATTTTACATGATCTCCGAGCCTCAGCTCCCTACTCAACGCCTCTAATTCATTTCTAGCGGGGCCATCGCCAGCGAGTTCAAGCCGAAAGTCTGGCCTTCGTTTACGCAGCAAATCCGCTGCTCGCAGAAGAACATCAGCGCCCTTCTCCTTACTTAACCTCCCCACGGCAAGAACTGGCCCCGATAGAGCGGGACCGGAAAAATGAAAACGGGATAAGTCGAGCCCATTCCATATCGAACAGGTCTTTCCTTGCATGGATAGGCTTCCTTCTGCAAGCTCTCGGCTGTCCTCGGAGACACAAATTAGACGATCCAAGCGATGTGCGGAGATTTTGTGTAAAAAATGTTGCGGTCCGCTCTCCGCGATCCCTCTTCCATGACGAGTGCAAACTGATACAGGCACTCCTGTCATCCACGCGGCCCAACTCGCATAGACCATGGGTCGATTGTTGTGAGAGTGAACCACATCAGGGCGTAGACGTTTTAGGTCTTTCACCAGCTTCAGAAAGATATCTAGCTTTAAGCCAAAGGGCCTAGAATACACCTCCAGTGGCCAACCCAAAGATTCGATGGCGGCGGCGGGAAGTCCTCTATTTCCGAGAGAAATGAAATGAATAACAAACCGTTCTCGATCCACATGCTTCGCGAACTCGATCATCAACTTTTCAAGCCCGCCCATTTCCAACTGAGGGACCACATGAACAACGCGAATTTTACTGGAGGCAGCAAGCATGTTCGCTCATTCAGTCAACTTCAGCTTCAGCTTTTCCTTCACTCCAACTTCTCGGGATCTATTTTTATAAGAGGTATCATTCCAGATAAAAAAAGCCGTCCTAAGTAAAAGACTTAGATCCATCCAAACACTTCTATTCTTGAGATAGTAAAAGTCGAATGATAGTTTTTCTAAGGTAGCATTCAGATCGTCCATGGCATACCCCTGAACGAGCTGCGCCCATCCCGTGATTCCGGGCCGTACGGAATATCGTAAATCATAGGCTGGAATCTTATTCTTCATCCTTTCCGCAAAATGAAGGGCCTCAGGCCGCGGCCCCACCAACGACATATGGCCACGCAATACGTTTAGAAGCTGTGGTAGCTCATCGAGGTGAAAATGTCTGAGGAGTCTTCCGACCCTCGTAACCCGAGGATCTTTGACTGTAGTGAACGAAGTATCCAGGGTCATCTGCATCGTTCTGAACTTGAATATATTGAACGGAACATTTCCCCGTCCGAGTCGCTTCTGAATGAAAAAAACGGGACCACGAGAATCGATTTTGATAACAAACGCAAGAAACAGAAGAACAGGGGAAAGCAGAACGAGCGCGATACCTGCCAAGACAAGATCGAACATACGCATGGCCGTTTCGCTGAACGGAAGCCGTGCATGAAGTCCCACGATAACATCGCAATCTTGCCGGGTACCAAACACAGGGAAACAGCCAAAGAGCTCCATGTAGAACTCCTTTTCATCGACAATATTGATTCCAGATTGTAGGGCCCGCTTGAGATATTCCATGGAGTCATTGGCGCCAACTCCCGTTCTCGTTACCACAATCGTCGAAGGGTAGCGCTCGTCTGTAACACGACCTAAGTGCCGGTAGAACTTATGAAGAGGATCCCGCACATTCGTAAAAAAATAGCGGTCGATCGCTCGACTCGTTTGTGTCGGTATTCCCATAATGAGAAATCGCTTTGGGTTGTTCTCCAAGAATGAGATGAAAAGCCAGAAACATACAAACACCGAAGAGGAGGTCAACGTCATGTAAACCGGGCCACGAATGGGCCCGAGAACAAACACCGAAGGAAGTACGCCCCAAAAAAATCCTAACCCCAAAATTCGCATGAGACGAGAAGGATCGAGGCGCTTTTCCTTTCGATAACCATCCAGCCCTTTGATCGTCAGCGAATAGAAAAGTGACAATAGAGCGCCGTAAGTAAGCGTTCTGCTCTCGAATTCGAGTCCATAATTCGACAGACGCAGAACGCAAAGAAAATTGAGCTCCGCAATCGCCCACCCGAAAAGCAGCCAAAGGTACTCTCGTCTCCCCAAAGCCATGTCCTTGGTCCACGACGAGAAGCGCTTAATAGAAGTCAGAAGAGTTAGATCGTCCGCGTGACGGCACACCCCGACTGGAAGTTCTTCTTTTTCTCTTATTAGCAATGCCATGCGTTATCTAGAGCCGTTCTCTATAAGGGATCTCTGTCTATCTATCGGCTTTTTTGGAGAGTTTGATGAGAATTTGACCTTGATGCAGATTGCTACCACTGCTTGGACAGGAAATTAAATACTTGGATCCGCGGATTAGGGGGCATAGGACTTTCGAACGCCTTACTGCCCAGAATGGAGTCGATCGTAAATCAAGAAACCAGTTAGCGTGAGGCTACACAAAGTCGTGATGAGACTCAATATTTTGAAAGTGGAGTCTGAGATGGGGGGAGTGGAATAAGGGACATATATTATATCGTCTGACCTTAGCTCGGGAGTTTGCCTTTCATCTTCTCTTATTAGGTTCTCCAAAGTGTACTTTGCGATGCTGTAACCATTTCCCGACTTTCTCTTTACGAATACTTTTCCATCGGCGCTGTTGTTTATCCCACCTGCGGTGGTGATCAACGTAAGGAGATCTGTGCCTTTCGGAATATTGAAAAGGCCAGAGTGAGAGACCGCACCAATAAGCTGCACTCGCATCAACACTGTTTTGGGTAAATCTCCCATCGAATATTCAGCGCCACAACTGTCGCAAGATTTCAATTCCGCGAACACAGGTTGAATTGGAGCCAGGACTAGGGAAAGACAAAGATAAGGAATTAGCCCGTATGCTTTCAAGGAACTCTCCGAATTACTCAATTGGGAAGAATGAATATGAGGAAATGAAAGGCTATCTTTATTATACGTCGAATTTCTTTAACCCCCCGCTGCCATGCGTCTCTTATGCCGATGGGAGGGTCGGACTTCCATCCCGTGCTCACTCAATTCAACGATTTGATTAGCTATTCTGAGCATTTCTGTGCGGTGAGTTACCGCGATGATTGTGAACTGTTGGGTGAGGCCCGCCAGTGTATCAACAAGCCTTTTTTCGGTCTCGGAATCCAAATTGGAAGTCACCTCGTCGAGGATAAGAGCCCTCGGTCTACGTAGTAATGCACGAGCAAGCGAGAGGCGCTGTTTCTGCCCGGAAGACAATCCCTCTCCTTGATCGGTTAGAGTGTGTTTAAGGCCCAAACTCAAGTTGTGAACGAATTGGCACTCCGCCATCTGAAGAATTGAGTCCATTTCCTTCTTCGAGGGAACTCGCTTCAGTCCATAAATCAAGTTGTCATAAATGGTGCCCTCGAAGAGAAAACTCTCCGTACCTACGCACCCGATCCCTGGCAATAAACTCGACTCGACTTCGTGAAGGGGCCGATACGTTCCATTCCAATTCACCTCCACCACCCCTTTCGTGGGCTGTAATTCATAGACGAGAAGATTCAAAAGAGTGCTCTTTCCCACCCCGGAAGGGCCAATGATGACCGTGGCATCTCCGGGCCGAATTTCAATGTTCAAATCGCGAAAGACTTGAGTCGTTCCTCCAGGATAGGAGAAATCCACATTACGTAATCGCCACCCAGCCGGCCCACGTAAGGCAGGAGGCGCAGAGAGTAAACGCGCACTCGCTTTGACTGTTTCTCCTTCGATGATATGAGCATTCGTCCTGTACCAATCAAATAAATGGGAAAATTGTGGCTTAAGAAAAGCAATCGAACCCGCTCGCGAAACAATTAGCGCAACAACTTGAAGGAAGCGAACTAACATGTAAAGAAACGTAATGAACAACGGTCCCGGGACCTCCTCCGCCTTCACCACACGACTAAGGATTAATATTAAGACAATGCCTACGGCTGGCGGATTTACAGTTTCGAGCGCATTCGCTTTAGCGAACTTCAAGAAATGCAGGTAGTGAGAATGCAGACCAAGATTTACCCCCTCCTCTTCATCCTCTTGCATTGCCGTTACGCGTAGAAACAGAATATTTCGAATGCCCATCACCAACCGACGATTGATTTTTTCCCAGTCTCGATGGAGACCTACTCCCGCGCGCTTACTTAGACGGTGAGTGATTCGAATGGGAATCACTAGAAGGGAAAGGAAGAGGCCCGTAATGATAAATAGTTTTGCCGAGATAAGAAAAAGAGCAACTATAAATCCCAATGCTGTTACTGAGAGAACGGAGAGGTCGAGCACAGTCTTCATCAAATGTCCCACTTGAGTCACTTGCTCATTGAACAAGGAGATTACCTCGGTGGAACTCACTCCTCTGCCACGGAACCCCCAGCGCACCAAGAATTTACGTAAGCGAAGTTGGAATGAGACCTGCATTTTTAAAGGAAGATAAGTCGCCCACCAATACATGACCGCGCGGAAAAATCCCAGGAGTAAAAAGGCAAGGGAAAATGTTGTCGTGTGCCACTCCCGCACGTAACTCGGAAGGCTTAGGTTCGAGTTACTCACTATGCCAAAAATTGCCAGCATAGACTGGAGAATGAACCCCATCGATAACTCAGCAGCGACGACTCCAACACCCACCAAAAGCCCTAGGACAAGGAGGGCGATTACTTCCTTGCCCACAAAGCGTCGAATGAGGTCGGGCAATTCCTCCTTCGACTCCTTCCCATCAGCCTGAGGCCAGATTTCCATGGACAATTCTCCCCCTCTAGTTGAAGCCGCCACCCCACTGGGCAAACGACAAAATAAAGATCTGAAAAATAGCGACTACTCCGCACCCCATTACAAGGAGTCGATAGAATTCTATTTTTGAGAAAGCCTCCGGCGCCCAGCCCGTGCGCGCTCGAATGATTTGAAGATAGGAAATAACCAACGCCGGCAAGATGTAGGTAGTTTGTGTATAAACGCGGGAAAGCGAGAGCAGTCCGAATGCGTTGAAGATAATAGCAACGTAAAAAAGCCTTCTGCAATTTTTCAAGAATTTTTCGTCTGGGATGTAAGGCCGTACCTTTCGCATTGCCGTGATGATGTAAAAATAGATTCCAAAAAAGAAGGACCCTCCAAAAATTCCCAGCTCCGAAAATGCGTGGACATACGAATTATGGGCGACCAGTCCTGTCCCGCAAACCACTTGAAAGTCGTTTGCACCAAGACCAAACAGAGGGGATTTCGCCATGGTCCGGAAACCTTCTGACCAAAGTTGAATACGATGTTGAGCCGTATCATCTCGATTGGACAAATCGATATTTGTCTGGCGGCCCGCGAATACCCCAAACACTAGGGGACCAAGTATTAAAAGAGGGAAAACTATCTTCTTGATCCCGTACTGCTCAATCAAGAGGACGCACCCTCCCACAATCAGAGCGATAAACCCACCGCGCGATCGCGTAAGCAAAAGAGCGTAGAAAAACTCCCCCAAAATGAAAAATGTCGCGAGCTTGGTCCATATTCTCTTTAAGCCTGGGCGAATCAACAAGGCCAGCGCTATTCCTAGTTGGAGAATCAAGCAAAAGTCGTTCGGGTCGGAAAAAATCCCCACGCCTTTCAATCGATAGATAAAGTTTCTTTTGCCATTCTCATCAAAAGTACTCAGCCCTTCCTTGTAGGCCGCATCGAAGTTTTCAAGGTGTATAAGCCCGTTGAACTGCAGGACAGAAACCGTAACACCAATGAAGATAAACAATAATAACCAGCGACAGAAATTTTCGAGCCGTTCGGTTTTTTTTATCAGACCGAAGACCATCACGACGTAGGCCAGGGTTTTGAAGTACACAAGCGTCAAAAGGATAGCCCTTTCGAAATTCAAGTGAGATACCTGGGAAAGAAAAATGCCTAAAGCAACCCCCATCATACAAGTAACGATTGGCTGGTTCAGGATACGATCGAGAGTCAGTTCCTTTTGTAAGACCTGAGCTCCAAACAAGAGGCAGAAGCCGAAGGAAATCAGAAAGTATGGAAAAGTCGTCTGAAAAAAATCAGAAGGCCTGAGCATCAGCGTTGCAGTGGTGACGAGGAGAAAGAAGTAACTGCGCTCATTCCACCTCTGTCCAGGAAGTGGAGGAGGCCGAACTTGGAAATAGGCCTCAGTATTGGTGTTCATTTGAGGCGAATAGTCTTTGCTCGCGACCGTCATAGAAATGGAGTTGGGGCTCTCTCCTTATCGGCCATTCCACCTAAAATATTGAGGACTTTACTGGGGGGAGGACTTATGCAGAATTTGCGACTTGGGTGAGAAAGTTGGCGAGGAGGCAAGTGAGATTTCTTCGCTGAAAGGGCTCAATAAGCTTCTTATCGAGAATTGTCACAAAATCGGTAGGTCGCAATAGTTGCCGTTCCAGATGTTCCGCTAACCCTAAAGCGTCGGAGGGAGAGAAATATTTTGCTATCGGATGAGAATTGAGCAAGTCCGTCAATTCACCGGGTGGCGCCATGACCAAGATCGGCTTTTGCATCGCCAGATACTCGAAAGTCTTAGCCGGAATGACGCGATCTGCCTCTTTAAGATCGGACAAAAGCAACAAAAGCTCATCCGCTTGCGCCATCAACTCAAGCGCCCTTTGATGGGAAACGTACCCCTCGTTCACGACGTGACAAGGCAGCCCGTCCAGACGATGAAGGATGGACTGCTGCTCGCCAGTTTGCCTTCCCACAATGACTAGCTCTATTCGCTCCGCAAGTTTGGCAGACCGCCTCGCGAGAAGAGTGATGGCTTCCACGATAGGTTCAATCGAAGTCAATTTCCAAAGAGTTCCTACGTAAGTAAGGCGAAAGCGAGAATTCCTACGCTTCTCCACTGAAAGCCGCTGAGAATTTGACAGGTCGGCAGAATCATACCCGTTATAAATTGAAATTACCTGCGCTCGACTGCCCGCTTTTTCGCAAGCCTTCCTCAGAAAATCTGCGCTCCGTTTGGTCGTTGTGAGAATGCCTACAGCCCGCCTAAGAACGGAAGTCTGCATTTTTTGTTGTAACCAGGTGGACGGCCGCGACTTATGACTGTGCTCACGATGACTATCGTTGATGCCCCATTCATCTCGAAAATCCAATATCAGCGGAAGCCCACTTCGACGGCTGAGCTCAACGGCAGTGAGAAAGGAAGAAAAGGGAGGAGCAGTAGCAAGTATTGCATCGTGAGGGATCTCTTTCAAGAGACGCAGTCCCTGCATAAGAGCTCCTGGCTGCCACAAAATCTGAGGATCGGGATGTAAAAAGGCATATGTGAATTTGTGAACCCACGTCGCCAATATCTCTTTCCAAGTTCTGCTGGAATGCTCGTTTCCTCGACTTGATAACATTGCAACCTTTAGTTTGTAACCTGGCTCGAACGTGCGAACTCGCCGAATGAGAGTGGTGGAAGGGATTTCTTCACAAAGAGATTCGTCTAAAGCGGGAACTGAAGGATTCGCAACGGTCAGGACAGAGCAATCCCATCCGAAATCGGGAAGGTACTTCACGAACTTGGCTACCCGCTGCACTCCGCCACCACCGACAGGAGGGAAATTGTAGGCGATAACAAGCAGACGAGGCCGTTGGGATGGCTTCTTTTTTGTAGATGGAGGCATAGTTGATTGAATTGGAAAGGGCAGGACCTCATTTCCTGCGTCGAAATCACCGCTTGCGCCGATTGATTTATCGGTAAAAGCTTATTTTAGCACAGGAACTGCGCTTGCCCCTCTCCTGGCAACCCCTACGCTTACAAAATACTTAAGATATTGCATCATATTAGTCGAAGAGCATTAAGAAGAGGAAAGGATCAGCTTATGCTGAAAGCAGCAGGGATAAAATTAGCGCAAGAAATTCCTAAAGGGGCCAGCGTGCTCGATGTGGGGGGGGGGTTTAGTCCATTCCCCCGAGCTAACTGGGTCATCGATCTAATGGACTTCAACCATCGATATTCCAACCCTCTCGAATCAAAGTTTCCAGTCCATTATTCCAAAGAAACCTGGGTCCAGCGAGATATCTGCGATCGCACACCGTGGCCCTTTCGCGACAAGGAATTCGATTTCTCCACCTGTTCCCATCTTTTGGAGGATGTGCGTGATCCCATTTGGGTCTGCGCGGAGCTTATCAGAGTGTCCAAGGCAGGATACATCGAAGTGCCCTCGCGAATAGAAGAGCAGAGCCTAGGGGTCGAAAATCCTCGTTACGCGGGATACTACCATCACCGGTGGCTGGTTGATAAAATTGGGAGCAACACACTCGAATTCCGTCTGAAGCCACATTCTTTGCATTCTATGAGAGATGCTATCGTCGCGAAAGTCGGGCCTTGTTCTCGCATTCGCTCCGAGCATGCCATTCTCTCCATGCACTGGAATGGAGAGTTTAAGGCAATAGAGATTCAAGAAGCTTCTGAGCGAAAAGTGAACGATGAGCTCTGTGATCTCGCGCAACGTAGTCGCGCTATTCCAAATTTATTGGAGCGAACCCCGATGAGCATCAAACAAAAAGTGTTAAGAAGCATATACTACGCTCGACTCTATCTTGGCCTACGGTGACCTAACCTTTGGATCGAAATGATGGGGTTTGTCGCGCGCGACCAACCGATCGAAGTTACAGGACTTTCTAGCGCGACAACGAAAGCACATCGTGCGATAAAACTGTCCCTTGCAACCAAAAGAATCGAAACTTCTGTTCGGCTGCAAGCTTGGAGATCCCTATCCGTATTGCATGCCGAACAGGCCCCATCATTTCGATCCAAAAGATATGTAGGATCTTGAGCCTGCACCGACATCCTATAAGGCGTTAGCCTCGTGGGGATGCCAAGACCTTTCCGACAAGGCTTCTTAAATATTCCAATTCGACTCGAGAATTTTCAATCATGTCAAAATGTTCTATTGCCCATATTCGGCAGAGTTCCCCCATCTGCGCCATCCGTTCGGAATCCGAAACAAGATTCTCAATTGCTCTGGCGAGGGCTAGGGCATCTTTGGGTGGTATCAAGGTGACCCCCCCGCACTTCCCTAGAGCGTCGGGAATTCCGCCGACGGAAGTAGTAATGACGGGGATTCCGCATCCCATGGCCTCCATTACTGCGTTTGGCATTCCTTCCGAGTAAGAGGGGAGGACAAAGAGATCGCTTGCGCGTAGCCAATGGGGGAGATCCTGTGGCTCGATTTCTCCAACCAATCTAACTACGCCATCCATCCCCTTCCCTCGGATATAGGCTTCGAGGTCTTTGCTATCGCCAAATCCACAAATGTTTACGACTACCGAGGGAAAGCGATCTTTTATCTGTACTATCGCATCTACCAACTCGAATAATCCCTTAGTGCGAAGAATATGCCCGGCATAAGTAAGAAACAAAGTCCCTTCTCGAAAACGGAGCTCCTTTCTCAGCGATTTCTTTTCCTTCGGATTGGCCGGAGCAAATTCTCTCAGATCCACGAAACCAAAAATATTGGGCGTTATCCTTCCAGAGATTCGATGGAGTGTCGCCGCGATTACACTCCCTCGCCCCACACACCCATCGAGACCTCGCACCACTTTCTCAAAGCGCGCTTGGATCGTTTTTGAGGACCAAGCGGTAACATTCACATCCGTACCGGTACCTGCGCAAGCGCTCGGCACACCCAACTCTTTTCCAACGCGAAAAGCGGCATCACCCTCCGGAAAAAAGGAGTTCGAATAAATTAGATCGAAGGGTTTTTTCGCATGTATTCTTTTAATTTTGCGAATTGCCGAGAGGTAAACGCTGAGCCCTCCCCAGCGATTGAACCAATTTCCAGGTGGGCGAAAATAAGGAAGCCCTACGGCTTGCACTCCCTCCGCCTCCACTAGGGTTCGAGTGTGATCGTATTTAGCCCACCGACGAAACCGTCGTAAGAACTTCGGGCACCATGCTAGAGGGACAATAACCACAAATTCGGCGCCACCCAGGCGTTGCATTCCAATGAGACTGCGGTAGACGAAGATCCCTGCACTCGCTTCTTTGAGGCTGGGATAGGTACATGACAAGAGCAGGATCCGAATTCCAGAGGGGCTTTCGGCGTTTTTTTCACGGTGCCCCATCTCCATGTCCATTACTATACCAGAGAGAATTGCCCCCGCTCCCCCCTTGGTGTTCGAGGAAAAGACCAGTATGATAGTTCCCCTTAAGGAAGGTATATGGACAGATACATTGAGAGTCTCAAGAGCAATCTAGAAGCTTCTATCCAGGCCAAGCGCGAGTTCATGGATGCGAACGCTCAGCTTCACAATTTCGAAAGTGCGGTGCAGTTAGTCGTAAAATCCTATAAGCAGGGCGGACGGCTTTACATTGCCGGCAATGGTGGTTCCGCCGCAGACGCCCAGCACTTGGCGACTGAATTCGTAAGTAAGCTTGCTCGACCTCGAGCCCCGATTCCTGCCGAGGCCCTTACCGTAGACACCTCCACTCTGACGGCCATAGGAAATGACTACGGATTTGAACTGATCTTTTCCCGTCAGGTATTAGCGAAGATGACTCCGAAGGATGTCTTTCTCGGTATCACGACTTCCGGCGAATCCCTCAACATCGTAAAGGCCCTGGAAGAGTGCCGGCGCCTGGAGTTTCCATCCATTGTTTTTTCTGGAAGAAATGGCGGAAGGGTGAAGGATCTGGCGGATATTTGCGTTATCGCCACGGGAAAAACTACAAGTGGTATTCAAGAAGTTCATATGGTGCTCTACCACACACTCTGCGGCTGCGTTGAGAATGAACTATTTCCCGAATAATTTGGCAAAGCTCTATTCTCTCTCGAAATGGAGCACGGAAACGCGGTAAAAATTCTGCTGAGAAGTCAGTTTGTAGCCTCGGTCCTGGAAGAATTTCCCATACTCCGGCCCCGTATGGGACGGCATGCAAAGCGCAAGCACAAAAGCGGGGGCTGCAAGGACCTCTCCCATCCGGCTAGTGACTGCACCCCGTACTCCTTTTTCGAACTTCACCCCCTCCATGATTCCATGGTCGAGAGAGGAATAAAGAACTCCGATGATCTCGTGCGGGGAGGCGCCTGCTTTTTCAGAATAAAAGTTAAAGGCTACAATATCGCTCTCCGAGTCGAACACCAAGAGCTCTTCCGCTTTGGAGGTCTCGAGAATATACTTTGAAGCCGAGCGCCAATCGTCGCGGATGGGAGTTGTGTAATACATATAAAAGGCTGCTCCCGCCGATACGACCAGAGCGGCAAAGAGCGATGCGCGCATTTTTTTAGGAAGCACCCCTAATCCCACCGCGACCAGAAGAAACCAAGCGGGGAGTCCAATGGTTCCGTAACGGTGGGAGTAAATCGGCTTGGCAAGTAAGACCATGGCAAGAGGCACCAGAATCGGAGCCAATGCCCACCCTCCTAAAAAAAACTGGGAAAAGCGATCCCGTTTGAAAGCCTTTAGACCTTCGAACGCGGGATAAAAGAAAATTAGAATGCTAAAGCTTTCAGCGAGCGCCAACATCCAATCCGCCGCATCTCTCCAAGCGAGGGTTCTTCCCAAAGCAAAGGCGACGGGAGTTCCCAAAAACTGGAAGTACCAGCTCTTATCCATTCCCCTAAGGGCTCCAGGAGTTGTCAATTGCGCCACGAAGGCCGGGGCCCAAGGAAGCCAAAGCAGTCCTGCGAACAGAAAGGCAAGGATCCAATTTCTGCGCCGAACGCTGCTGTCTCTGAGGATAAAGAAAAGAAGTATGAAATGAAGGGGCGGCAGAAGGAAAGAAAAGTAGTGCGTAAAGAGACAGAAGTAGAGCGTAAGACTGTAAAACAGCAAACTGAGGTTCGAATGCCCCTTCACCCACCGCAAAAGAAGCCATGCATTGGCTATGACAAGGAAGTGGAGAAGAGCATAAGGCCGTGCTTCTGTGGATAACTCTATCTGAAGAGAAGAAATCGCGAAGAGCAAAGCCGCTACAACACCCACGAAGGGACTCACTATTGCTCGGCCCAGCGACGCTAATAAAGGAATCGCAAGGAAACTGAATAAAATGGAGAGGCTTCTCAGAGCCACCTCAGAGCTACCAAAGGCCATCGACCAGCATTTCAATAAAAGAAGATAAAGTGGAGGGTGGCCATGATCCTTTTGATTTCCAAAATAGAGATCCTCGAAGGAATGTTGAATGAGGCTCGCGGAAGAGGCCTCGTCATACCAAAAGCTTTGCGAGTTGATGGAAACCACTCTGAGGGTGATAGCTAAGCCGCAGAGAAAAAATAGAGCAAGCCCCCAACGAATATTCTGCTTTGTTTTCCACATGCCCTGATGTCTAGCATACCATCCCAAATGAAAAGAGGCCTTGGGAAAACCCAAGGCCTCTAGAGGGTGGTAAGGATCTGTATTTAAGGTAGATACCGAACGATTGCTGCTTGGTAATTGTTCGACGATCCGACTCTCATTTGAGTAGCCATTCCGGCCGCGATAATTTTGCCTCCCTGAATGGCGAGACTTCGAACGTAAGCCAGTTGAAGACTCGTCCCGTTGTCGAACCTGGTCTCGGCAAAACCGCTAGTTCCAAACGCATTGTCTCTCGAGCCGTCCGCATTCAAACGCGTAAGGGAGAAACTCGAGTTGGTTGTAATCGGCTGGCCGCTGCTGCTCGTCCCCGAAGCCAACACTTTTGTTCCGCCGTAGAGAATCTTGCCGTCCGACTGAATTTCCACTGTGGTCATGTTCGGATCAAGGGCAGCGAGAACTTTCGTCCCACTATGACTGTCTCCAAAGCCGGTGGCGGCATCGTTATCCAACTTTCCATTCGGCAGGAGATGGATAATCGCCTTAGGAATGACAACCACAAACCGACCAGACCGGTAACGAATGGCCGAAGGGTATTCTCCGCTTGCCGCTTTCAGAATCGTTGTCTTTCCGGCCGTGCCGAACGTGGAATCCAACGTCATGTCGGCGTTGTAACGGACAATGACCGTATCATTTCCGTCCGCATTGGACTCTCTCCCCATGACAACGAGCTTCCCATTCTGATCATAGGAGTCCAGAGCCTTACAGGCAGTCCCTAAATCAGAAAGGCTTTTGTAGCCTGCAGTGCCGAACGAGCTATCCATAGATCCACTCACGGCATCTAGGCGAACCATGACGGCGGAGCTCGTGGTGGAATCCTTCAGAAGAAGGCTAATCTTGCCGTCCTTAATCCACATGTCCCGATGGCCCATGTTGAGCGCGGAATTCTTTGAGCCCGAGGATGGTGCCACTTGAGAAAGATCCACCTTCCCACCGATTCCAAAGGCGGTATCGAGTTGGCCATTCGCCAGGTTTTTCACCAAGTAGAATTTGTCTGTTCCGCTATCAACGTAAACGCCCATGCGAAGTACGGAGTTATCCGAGTTCACGAGCATGGAAAGAGCGTCCCCACTTTTCACTAGTGTGGGGGTTTCGGCAATCCCGTTCGAGCCATAACCGGTGTCCAACTTTCCGTTGCTGAGCAATCGAGTAAGACCGGAGGCGACTGAGCCGGCGAGATAAATCTTGCTGTCCGTCTGGACCTTCACGATGGAGATACGCTCATAGATGTCCACATCGCGACGTACACCGACGGTCTTACCCGAGGAATATCCAAAGGTGGCGTCCAAGAGGCCTGGGATAGTTCCAGCGCCCACCAAGTGTTCTTTGAACATTTGCGCATCCGGGTTTTTTCCATCGAGGAAGCTGAATTTGATATCGGTCGCGTAGGAGATCGCATCGTTGGGAATCATGACCACTTTTACAGTGCAGGTGGCAGCCGGATCCAAACGATCCGCGCAGTTCCCACCCGTTCCGGGATAGACATCTCCGACGAAATGAAAGTGGGAATCTGAGGACGAAGCGCTCAAGCCCGTCACCGGCACATCACCTTGATTCAAAATGGTAATGGTATCGATGGAGCTTGTCGCATCTTTCACTACGAAACCAAAGTTCGTGAAGGAGGCAGCGCTAATCGCTAAAGCCCCTTGGCGATCAATGCTCAAGGTTACCGTCGCCTCTTTCGAGTCATAGGTTCCATCATTTGCGATATAGGTAAAATTATCCGAGCCGTGGTAGCCCGCCTCAGGCGTGAATATCCAGCCCCCGTTTGCATCTTGAGAAAGTGTTCCGTGTGAAGGAGCGACACTAATTCTATATGAGAGCACATTGGCATCGGCATCACTTGCCTGAAGCCCAATCGGGGTCGCCGTGTTTTGGTAAACCGTAAGCGTATAATCGCTGGCTACCGGAGCGGCACTATTGCTCGTGGAAGAGGGGCCATTATTGTTGTTAGGTGACGCGGGTGGGGCTTTCTCATCATTACAACCAAGCACCATTAAACTAATCGCGGCCAAAAGCGGGAAAAAAGCCTTCTTAAACATTTCCTGTCTCCTTTGAAGTAAAAGTACCAGCCACAGACAGAATACTGAAACATGCTTGCGAACCCATTGAGACTAATAAATGTTAATTTTCAATAGGTTATCCTACGACTTGGGTTCCGGTAGGTTATTTTCGACGCATCGGCTTTAGAAGCTCGTAGGTAGGAAGCGCTAGAGTTTCGTCCTGAACAGTCACGTTGTGAAGGAGAATGGGAACGCTTAATTCTTCCGCCGTTGCCCCTCCGTGCCCGCCCTTTTGATCGTTGGCAAAGCTCACCCCCGGGCCCGCGAAAAGAAGCGCGTCGGGATGGTAAGGAGAATGAAAGTAGAACGAAATGTCGGAGACAAAGAAGGGAGCATAGAACGAGTGCTCCGAGGAATCGAAATATTCTGGGCAATGCGGAATAGAAGTCTCCTTCGCACCTGAAATATTGAGTTGAACCCCGTACGAGCTTTTCGGGCAATTCATCGCCACATAATCCAAGGTCGCGCTGAATTGCGCCGATTCCATCTGAATTTGATTCCCCCGCCGCTCGAGATACATTTCGAGTTCCGGATTTCTTGGGAGTCCCTCGATCATTCCCTCTCGAGCCAGGCCTACATCGGCATGATCAAAATAGATGGAGACATACCGAGTCTCATTCAATGCTTTGATTCCAGGAGCGGCCTGAGCAAGGAAGCTCTCAATATTAAAATTCGACTCAAAGGACGTAAAACCGTGATCTGCCGTCAACACCGCAACCACCGTTTTCCCATTGGCCTCGGCGGAGGAAAGCAGTTGAAAAAACGGAGTCAGCTTGCGATCAAGTCGCTCGAGATAGGCATCGACCTCCGGGGCCGTCGGCCCCTTATCATGCGAGAGAGAATCCACACCCGCTACGTGAAGGAAGGTGAAGAACGGCCATTCCTTGGGAACCGTTCTCGAAAATAGTGTTTGAAGGGAATCAATGAGCCTTTCATCCACCAGGGCGTAGTCTTTATGGAGGTAGCCGAGTGCCGCTTCGATGTCGGTGTGGTAGTGCACAGACGCACCAGCGCGAAAGTAATGAGCGAAACTCGCCGACTGAAGTCCTCGCTCGGCAAGCTCGGAAAAAATCGTCTTCGGCTCGATCTCTTCATTCAACTCCTTTCTGAAACTGGGTCTTTCGAAATTTACCATCTCCCCGCGCAGGCGCATCTGATTTCCAATGATCGGATGCCCATCGACAGGCCGAGAAGTAAGAATCGAGCTAATATTCGGATACGTGGTGCTGGGAAAAATCGCTCTTCCCGCGTGGACTCGTCCCCCCTTCCCTAAAAAAAATTCCTTCAGCGCTGGAACCTTCCCCCCGGCTAACGACCGCTCCAGTGTCTCCACGGCGAGACCATCGACAAGAATGAAAACCACGGCCATATTTTTCGAGGGCAGAGCGGAATCGCTATAACGAATTTCCTGGTAATCAAAGTAGGCAGTGTTCTTCGATACGCAACTGCAGAGGGAAAGAAGTAGGAAAAAGAGTAAGGCTGCCCAGGACACCGCTGTATTCTACTACATCGTCATTGCGAGGAAGCGTGAGCGACCGCGGCAACCCTATTACCATGACGTATGAAGGTCGCCGCGGGGCTGAAGCCCCTCGCAATGACAAAGAGGTTATCGACGGCAGAAGCAACCAACCGTGATATCCGTGCGATCATTGTCTTTCTTTTGTCCCGGCCTGTAGCAATAGGCGCCATTGCTTTGGCTGGATATCGAAGCTTGCGGGCCACCGCCCCAGGTTCCGTAGGTGTAAACGATCTTGCCCACGGCTGAGAGAGCCTGTGACTCACCCGAAACACATTGCGCGCCTTCCGGAGAAAGGGCGTTGATCATGCCGCGCGATCGGCAAAAGGAAACGCATTCCATGGCATTGGCTTGAAACCAACCACAATCGTCGCCGCCCCCATCGTGAGAAAGACGATCCGCAATCCGGCTCAGTTTCTCCGCAACGCGATCGATCTTGTCTGCTAGCCGGCGGCGCTGAAAACCGTGAACATCCTCTGCGGTTGCGTCCAAAATCATCGTATTGTCTTCAATCATCCTAACGAGAGCCTGCGGATCCGCATCCACGATAATCGGTTCCGCAATGACCGCGGACACACCACACATAGCTAAAATTCCTAAGAACAAGCGCATCGGTCCTCCCTATTTTTTAGAACGGCTCCTCAACCGTCAAAGAGAAGGATTGCAACGACGATACCAGTGGCATTAGGCAGGAAGTCCATACAACTCAGGATCAATCTGATACTGCACAGGACAAAGTGGCCCCAAGTTACCCACGAGACCAGGTCCCGATCGTCCTCATGATATAGCCACAAATGTAAAGAACCACACCCAGCCCCATCAGGCTCACGATACGGATGATGGGGCTCGAACCGGAAACATCCCATAGAAACACCTTCAGCGTTGTGGCAGCGAGAAGGAGGATCGAGGAATAGCCCAAGGCACCGTCTTTCAACTTTTTCGCTACCATGAGTGTCGCCAATGCGAAAAGACCCCACACGGAGGAAATGACGAAAGGGATCACCTCAGGGCTCCACTGGCTCGCCATTCGGTACACCAGACGATAAGAGGATACGATGAACTGGGTGTGCGCGAAGAGAAGAACCAACGGCATCGCTCCGTCGTCATTAGCCTTGCGAAACTTCATGCCACTCACAAAGAAGATGAACGCCAGGGACGCGAAATAGGCAAACCCCAATACGATAGCTTCATCCGCAGAAAGATGCTCGGCGCCCAAAAGGATTCGGACATAGCCCAAAAAAACCACGAGAGCGAAGCAAAGATCCATCGGCCAATAGACCTGCTCAGACTTTCGCTCCCTCAATGTAATAGGCCAAATAAGAAGGACCAAAGCGCCTATCCAGAGCTGCCCCCGCCCGGGCAATAAACCAAAATACACGGAGTGCAAGAGCACAAAGGCAACTACCGCGGAAACCACTGGAGTGCTTTCGAGTGATGTTTTTTTAAGAAATAACCTGGCGAATAAGTAAATCCCATAGACGACGGCCGCAAACGTCACTCCCATCCAAGGAGCCCAGTCGGGAGCAATTCTCAATATAAGGTTGTACTCAAGGCCGTAAAAGAAAAGAAGCACGGGAAAGAAGGCCCAAGCCTCGCTCGTCGTCAAAGGCCTTCGATGGAAAAAAGTATACGCACCGGTGGCTACTGAAAAAATCAGAAATTGCACGAACTGAATCTGAGCGACGAAAGTGAAGGAAGAAGAGGGGCTAAAAAGTTGGTACAAACCGAGCGCAAAATAGCAGGACACTAGTACCATTACACGGCTACCAAGAAACACGGAAAGAACAGAGAAGGTGATATCCCAAATGAGGTAGTAGGTGGTGAAGAGGCTCATTTCCATGCCCCGTGGCAGATAACCTCCCGCAAGATAAGACCCTATCACAGCAAATGCTGCATAAATTTCCGTCTGTAATATTGAGGACAGAAAAATACTCAAGACCGAGACCGAGCTCATCATCACCACGGCCGCTTGCGGCGGGTAGAGAGAATAGAAAGCTTGGCCTCCGGCGACAGCTGCATAAAGAATGATCACGCCGGCAGCCGGAAGAAGGCTGAAATAACCTTCATCAGCCTTTCTCACTCTGATTCCAATGACAACCAAGAGAAGGCCGAAGCAAGCCGATAGCACCACCTGCCTTTCCGGAGTCAACCACCCGGAATCGATTGTAAGTTTAACGAGAAAACTTGCAGCGAGGACAAAACAAATAGCGGCGATGATTCCCAGGAATTGCCCCATCGTCGATTTCGGTTCTTCCTCCGTGCTTTTTCTAAAGGGCCTGGGCTCGGCGTCAAAAGGCTTGGTTACTTTGGGAATGGGAGGAGGAAGAGGTTTTTCATCCTCCAGCCCATCTAGAACGAACTTGAAATGCTTTTCTAGTTTTTCGACTCTAATCTTGATGTTTTGGAGCTCGGAGAGAATCTGGGAGGAGTTTTCCATCCCGGTATTTTATCTGAATTCGGGTACGTTCTCCAAATAAGTCGCTCCGTTTGGATAACCCTCTCCGTCGAGATCCTCTAGCGAAAGTATTAGGGCGCTTAGGTCATCCACTTGCCGTGGTGGATTGCCGCTTTGAAAAACATGCCGCCACTTGTCCACGCGAGCTATGATCTCTTTTACTCGGCAATGACTTCCTGCGTGGCAATTCACCTGGGAGCTTTTCTCCAAGACGGCGGCCGCAGTACACGCTTCCTTGCCGTCCATCGTAGTGAGGAGCGGATAAATATGCCAATTCGCCGCAAATGTCTTTCCCCGCGTAAAGCTCACTTGCGTTTTAATCCCTTTGCGATCGGAAGTCTTGTCGTTGAAATCCAGAGTATCGCGAAAAAGATCGTTCAAGTCTTCTTTGCCATCGGGGCTTTCGTAGCTCGGCGAAAAAAATGCCATGGGGAGCGGACTCCACGCCCGGTCCTGGCGGAATCGAATGTGGGAAGTCACAAGCTCACAATAGGTAGTTCCCCCTTCCGAACGTTTTCCTCGAACCGCCACTTCCACGTGGGCGTCATACGAAGATTGATCTTCTACGCGAAAGCTCGCCACGCGAATCCAGCGCGGAGAAATTACCTCTTCTGGCTCGGGATTTCCGAAATAAGAGTCGTCCCTGAAATCCACCATCTGCTTGGGATCGTGACCACACCCAAGCAGAGTCATCCCTATCGCAAAAGCAGTCGCAAAATTTTTGTTCAAAACCATGCAAACACCGTTTCCTGACCTTCTAACGAAATGGGCAAATACTACTTAGGCAAGTTGTATGCCACAGGAATGCATCACAATTGGACGAAAGAAGCGCGGAGAAAAGTGACATTTTTTGTCACCTTTTGAGCAAAAAAAAGGCGGTGCCGATACCGACACCGCCTCTTCAAGGAAATTACTAGGCTTAGCGCTTGTTGTTCACGAGCACTCGGCGAACCGTGTAGCGAATGCTGTACTTGCCCGTGAAGGTCTTCACCCCACGCTCACTCGCACTCACATCGGAAAGCGCACCTTCAGAATAGGCCGCCTTCGCCATTGCCGGAGCTCCACCGAAGTCAGCGGACTCAAGCATACCGCCCTGATGTCCTGCGGGAAGGGAGGACAAACAGGCGAAAGAGAAGTTTCCAGCATCACACTGGAACTCACTTCCGCGAGCCAGGAACTTGTCGAACGAGTCCTTCTCGAGCTGAGCGCCGAGGGCTTCGAGTGTCGCCAAATTGGCGGTGGCACTCCAACCGACAGAAACGCTGAGCTGACTCGGATCCTCGACCGTCACCGCGTGCTTCTTCTCGAGGCTGTCACGAAGATCGGAAAGCGCGTTCAAGTCGCTGGAAGTGATCGACAAGGATTGTTGTCCATTCCAACTCGTCACTTTCGGCTGCTTCGTTACTTCGTATTTTTTCAACGTGCAGGTGTTGTAGAAGTACGTGACTTCGCGGCCTTCAGAGTCCAGCTGCTGATAACCAGCCAAGGGGCTGTACTGAGAACCAGCGGCATCATGCACATCCAAACGATCGGTCTCGGTGTTCAGGCCCTTATTGATCTCGCGCAATTTAGCGAGGATCTCATTGCCCGTGCCC
>JAHFAF010000297.1 GCA_023250715.1 Pseudobdellovibrionaceae bacterium
ATGCCGTACCTATGAAGCAAAAATACCTGATCCTTTTCTCTTTAAGTGGCTTGGTCTTATGTCTCGATCAATTGACCAAGCACTGGGTCATTTCCCGATTCTCGTTGAATGTGTCGCATTCCATTGTTCCGGCTCTGTTTTCTCTCGTACATACCCATAACAACGGGTTTGCGTTTGGTCTTTTGCAAAAGGCACCGCCATCCCTGCAAGATGTATTTTTTATCGGCGTGCCCGTGTTTGCCCTGGTCTTGATTCTCCTCATCTTTATCAAGCTTCAGGACGATCAGGTTCTCACATCGGTGGCTTTGACGACGATATTAGCCGGGGCTGTCGGGAATTTGATTGACCGGCTTCAATACGGGTACGTGGTCGATTTCCTCGATTTTCATTTGCAAGATTATTTTCACTTTCCCCCGTTTAATATCGCCGACTGCTCCATTATTATTGGAGTTCTACTCATGTTCGTGAACACCCTCATCTCGGAGAAACAAGCGTGAAATGGCGAGCTCGATTAGGGGATAAATACGTCATCCTGGCCCTCACCTTCGTTGTCGTTATCTTGTTCGACCAATGGACAAAATATCTGGTCCACTCACGTTTTCGCTGGGGAGAGTCCGTCAATTTAGTCACCCATTTTTTCGCGCTTACCTATGTTCGTAACTCCGGGGCTGCCTTTGGCCTTTTGCACCGGGCTCCTGCCTGGTTTCGCGATCCGTTTTTTATCGTGGTTCCCTTGGTAGCCATGGTGGTGATTTCCATTCTTTTTCACAGGCTCGAGGCGCGTCAGCGCCTTACGGCTTGGTCTTTCAGCCTCATTCTTTCAGGTGCCATCGGAAACCTCATCGATCGCTTGCGGTTTGGCTACGTTATCGACTTTTTAGATTTTCATTGGAAAGAGTTCTACCACTGGCCTGCTTTCAACGTGGCCGACTCTTGTATTGTGGTGGGGGTGGCCCTCATGTTCCTCCAATCGCTTTTGCACGGCGACCGTAAATCTTAGAAAAAGGTACGGCATACCTTTTTCCAAGACCCTGTGCTATACGGGGTTACTCATGAAAGATCACGAACATAACCACGACGTTAACGTCAAAAAAGTCGATCGTTTAAGCAGCACCCAGGTGCGTTTGACCCTGGAATTTCCAGAGGATGTGGTGAAGGACCATGAAAAGCACACGGTCCATCGCTTTGCGCAAAACGCTAAAATTCCTGGTTTTCGGCCAGGTAAAGCGCCCACGAATATGATCCGGGATCGCTACAAAGAAGAGATTGAAAAAGAGGTCATCAGCCACCTCATCGAGGCGGGCCTCGAAGCCGCTATCCACAAAACGCAGCTCGTGCCGGTTAGCCGGCCAAAGTTAGAGCTCGTGCACGGGGTATTGGGAAGTGGAAAGCCGCTCGAATTTAAGGCGGAGTTTGAGATTCAACCAGAGATCGAGTTGAGTCATTACAAGGGAGTTCCTCTAAAAAAGGCCGAGCTCGAAGCTTCGGAAGAAGAAGTGAAGAACACGATCGATCACCTGCGCGATCGCTTCGCGGTTCTTGAGCCCTTGACCACTTCGGTGGGGGAAAAGGGGCAGTTCGCCGTAGTGGAATATGGTTTTGTTGTGGAAGGGGCACCTGACAAAAAGGAAGGCCCGCAGACGATGAATGTGGAGCTCGGTGCGGGGCGAATTCTCGAGGAGCTGGACAAGGCTTTACTCGAAATGAAAGTGAATGAATCCCGCGAAGTGAAGGCCACTTTCCCAAAGGATTATCATGAGGCCACCCTTTCCGGAGTGGTTGCGAATTTCACGCTGAAGATTCTCGAGCTCAAGAAGAAGACTCTACCGGAAATGAATGACGCTTTCGCTAGCCAGCTGAAAGCGGGAAATACTATCGATAGTCTCAATAAAGAGATCCGCGAGAGTATCGTTAAAAACAAAGAAGAGGATCTTCGCCGCACCCAGAGGCAAGAAATTGTAGATTACTTGATCGAGAAAAATAAGTTCGATGTGCCGAACTCTATGGTCGAGAATCAGGCGGCGCAATTGTTACAGTGGATGGACAACGACATGAAGAGGCGTGGGACCTCTATTCAGAGCCTGAAAAATGAAGAGCTCGTGAAGGTGCGGCAGCGAGCGGAATCCATGGTGCGGAGCTCTTTGATTCTCCGGGAAGTTGCCGTGAAGGAAAAGATTGTTCTGGATGAATCCAAGCTTCAGGCTAAGATTGATGGAGTGGCAGTACAGTTGGGGTACGATTCGAGTAAGGCGCGGAGTTTCTTAGAGGGTAAAGGGGCGTTGGATCGGCTCAAAGACGAGGTACTTACCGACCAAGTTTTTGATTACCTGCTCTCCCAAGTGACGTGGCAATCTAGGGAATCTAAATCCAGCTCGAAACGATGACCAGCGGCCAATCTCGAGGATTTCGCGTTTCTTTACAGGAGCTTTCGTCGTTTTTGCTATAGGCGACGGGTCTTGTCATTTGCTGGCTACCCAAGTTAAAAGATAAATAGGAGGATTTCCCCCATGTCCGGCCTTCTCTCCGTCGCTCCAGGTCATCAACTAGGAAAAATAATGAACAGCTCCAGCGAAGAAGTGGTGAATAGCTACTTAGTGCCCATGGTGGTCGAGCAAACGCCACGAGGTGAGCGAAGCTACGACATCTATTCGAGATTACTGAAGGAGCGAATCCTCTTTATTGGCTCACAAATCGATGATGCCGTCGCAAATCTGGTGATTGCACAGCTCCTCTTTTTGGAGTCGGAAGATCCTGAGGCCGATATTCACATGTACATCAACTCCCCGGGAGGTAGCGTTTCCGCCGGTTTGGGCATCTACGATATGATGCAGTACATTAAACCTAATATTTGTACTTACTGTACGGGGCTTGCCGCAAGTATGGGGGCGGTACTCCTCGCTGCGGGAACAAAGGGGAAACGTTATGCGTTGCCCCACTCGCAAATCATGATTCACCAGCCCCTAGGGGGAGCCCAGGGGCAAGCTGCGGATATCGCAATTCAAGCACGGCAAATTTTGCTCTTAAGAGAAAAGTTGAACCAAATTCTGGTGAAACATACGAGTCAGCCTTTTGAGAAGATCGAATTGGACACCGATAGAGATCGCTATATGTCCGCAGATGAAGCCCGGGAATATGGCATCGTGGATACAGTCGTGAACGAACGGAAAGTGGCCAAGACTAGTAAGTAAGAAAGGGTCAAGAAATGAGCAGGCGTGACAGTGATAGTTTTGGGAACTTAGTTTGTAGCTTCTGCGGAAAAAGCCAGCGGGAAGTAAAGAAGCTCATTGCCGGCCCCACCGTGCACATCTGTGACGAGTGCATCGAGCTGTGTAACGACATCATCGCGGAGGAGGCGGAGAAAGAGGATGTTCGTGCGGGCGCTACTAAAATGCCCAAGCCGTCGGAAATCAAGACGGTGCTCGACGATTATGTCATTGGTCAGGATCAGGCGAAGAAGACCCTTTCGGTCGCGGTCCACAATCATTACAAAAGAATTTATAGCGGAAAAACCACCGCGAGCCACGGCGCTGAAGTGGAATTGCAGAAGAGCAATATTTTGCTCATCGGCCCCACGGGTAGCGGGAAAACGCTTCTCGCGCAGACGTTGGCGAAAGTCTTAAAAGTTCCGTTTACGATCGTGGATGCGACTACTCTTACGGAAGCGGGCTATGTCGGCGAGGACGTAGAGAATATCATTCTCTACTTGTTACAGGCCGCCGATTACGACATCGAAAAAACTCAGAAGGGTATCGTCTATATCGACGAGATTGATAAGATTGCTCGCAAGGGAGAGAACCCTTCCATCACCCGCGATGTTTCCGGCGAAGGCGTACAGCAGGCGTTATTGAAAATCTTCGAAGGCACTCGGGCCAACGTTCCTCCTAAGGGGGGCCGTAAGCACCCGCAGCAGGAGTTCCTTCAGGTCGATACCACAAACATTCTGTTTATCTGCGGCGGTGCTTTTGTCGGCTTGGACAAGGTGATCGAGGCCAGGAGTCATAAGCGCAGCATGGGAATCGGCGCCGACGTGCGCTCGGACAAGGACAAATCCAAGGAAAATCCACTACACAAGGTGGCGCCGGAAGATTTGCTTCGTTTCGGAATGATTCCTGAGTTCATCGGACGTTTGCCGGTCACGGCGACCTTGGACGAGCTCGATGAAAGTGCTCTTGTGCGCATTCTCACGGAGCCTAAGAACGCGATCATTAAGCAATACCAAAAGCTTTTTGAGTACGAGAACGTGAAGCTCAAGTTCGACGACAAGTCTTTATCGACTATCGCGAAAGCGGCTCTGAAGACGAAGACCGGCGCGCGCGGGCTGAGATCGATTCTCGAGCACGCGATGCTCGATATCATGTATGAACTACCGGCGATCGCGAACCTGAAAGAGTGCCTCATCACGGAAGAGGTGATAACGAAGAACTCTAAACCGCAGCTCAATTATCATACGGCCGAGGAAATTGCGGCCGGGGCTTACGGTAAAAAGGTCGAGTCCGCGTAGTTGTTGTCAGTTCTTTTCCATGACGCGGGTCATGAGTTAGCGCGTTATCATTTGGATACTTTTTCTCCACGAAAGTAGTCGGTCCGAAGTCGATCCCAACGTTATAATGAAATGAGCCTGTTGCAAAATTGGCCACTGAGGAGGTTTTGAGCCTATGATGAAAAAACCCGATCAAACTCAGGTTTATTCCCTCCTTCCCCTGCGCGACATAATCGTGTTTCCCCACATGGTGGTGCCGCTCTTCGTGGGGCGTGAAAAATCCATTCGCGCATTGGAAGATGCGATGTCCAGTCGCAAGCAAATTATTCTATCGGCGCAAAAGAAGGCTCAGAACAACAACCCCGAAGAAAAAGATATTTTCGCAATTGGCACTCTTGCCAATATCATCCAGCTTCTTCGCCTTCCGGACGGAACGCTGAAAGTTCTTGTCGAGGGCGTCCAGCGCGCGCGGATTTTGAAATACGTTGAGAAGGACGCCATTTTCCGTGTCGAGGGAGAAGTTCTCGATGAAACAGTAAGCTCACAAGTCGAAGCGGAAGCTTTCGTTCGTAGTATCAAAACCACTTTTGAAGCCTATGTGAAGCTCAACAAGCGGATTCCGCCCGAGCTTCTCATGTCCGTTCTTTCCATTGAAGACCCAAGCAAGCTCGCGGATACAATTGTTCCGCATCTAAATGTAAAGGTAGAAGAGAAGCAAAAGCTCCTCGAGATTACGGATGCTTGCCGACGTCTTGAAAAGCTCTTCAGCCTTCTTGAGGGCGAGATCGAAATCTTGCAAGTTGAGAAGAAGATCAGAAGCCGTGTGAAGAAGCAGATGGAGCGATCGCAGAAAGAGTACTACTTGAATGAGCAGATGCAGGCCATTCAAAAAGAGCTCGGCGAGCGCGATGAGTTCAAAAACGAGATCTATGAGCTGGAAAAAGCAATTAAACGAAAGGGCATGCCGGAAGAAGCGGCGAAGAAAGCCCGTTCCGAGCTCAAAAAACTCAAGATGATGTCGCCGATGTCGGCTGAGGCGACAGTGGTGAGAAATTATCTCGACTGGATAATTTCCCTTCCGTGGAGCGACAAGACGGAAGATAAAATCGACGTTGAGAACGCCGAAAAAATTCTGGATGAAGATCACTATGGCTTGAGGCCGGTGAAGGAACGCATTTTAGAG
>JAHFAF010000031.1 GCA_023250715.1 Pseudobdellovibrionaceae bacterium
TCGCTTTTCAAGTACGCGGTAGAGTGTCTCAAACTTTCCGATAGCAAGGCCTATGAGCTCATCTCAATAGCCCGGAAATCTAAAGAAGTACCAGAGCTAAAAAGGGCCATTTCTCAGGGAGCGATTAACACGAGCCAAGCGAAGAGAATCGTCTCTGTCATCACTGCAGAAAATCAATCCCAATGGATAAATAACGCGGCCACTCTTTCCCAAAGAGAGCTCGAAAAGAAAATCGTAGAAGTGCGCCCCAGGGAAGCGGTCATAGACAAGCTGTCCTATGTCCATCCCACCAGGGTGAAGCTCGTCTGTGGGATATCGGAAGGTCTTATGAAAGAAATTGAACGGGTGAAAGATCTCGTTCAGCAAAAGGCGGGAAAGACAGCTTCACTTGAAGACGCCCTTAAAGCCATGACAGCTCTCTATCTTGAGAAAAAGGATCCGGTCATAAAGGCGAGTAGGTGCCTTGAAAAGAAGAGGGAACTCTCCTCGAGGAGAGTTCCTCCCCAACCCAAGAACAAAAGGTCCCCCATTCCTGCCACCATCAGACACGAAGTGATAAAGCGGGACAATGGCCAGTGCACTTACCGGGACCAAAATGGAAAACGGTGCGGAGAGGAAAAATGGATCGATCTCCATCACAAACAGCCAGTCGCCGATGGAGGGGAGCATAGCGTGACTAATATCGTCACCGTGTGTCGGCAACACCATCAGCTCCACCACCAACTCACTCTTTGAGCCCCCCGAAAAAAGCGAAGGTCGTGCGGCATACGGCTTAGGCAGTTGGTTTTGGAGTAACTAGCTGAACGCCAATAATACTGATCTCATATAGAAGATAGAGCGGAACCAGCACGATAAGCATGGTAAAGGCATCGGGCGAAGGTGTGGCAATGGCGGATAGCAGGGAGGCGCCGACTAGTGCATAGCGCCGGTGCTGCCGCAAGAATTCCGCATTCACAATTCCAAACTTTCCCAATAGAACGAATACCACGGGAACCTCGAAAACAAGCCCCACAGCAAAAAGAAGCTTCAGCGTAAGAGAAAAATATTCATTCAGCGTAATGATCGCCTGATCCTGGGCCCCTCCGAACGAAATCAAAAACGCATACCCGAAAGGAACAACAATGAAATAGGCAAAAGCAATCCCGGTCAGAAAAGAAAACGTGGCAAAAAGAACGAAAGGAAGAACGAAGCGGCGTTCATGTTTATGCAGGGCAGGCGAGACAAACTGCCAAAGCTGATAAAAGAGAAAGGGTGAAACAAGGACCACGGAGGCCAAAAGACTTACCTGAAAATAGACCATGAACTTGTCGGTGAGGCCGGTGAAATAGAGATACTTCTTTCCCTCGGGAAGGATATCGAGAAGCGGTTTTTCAACCCACAGTACGAGCTGCTCCGAATAAGCATAGGTAACACACATTCCGACGGCCAGAATGAGGGCCGAGTAAAAGAGCCGGCGGCGGAGCTCTTCCAAGTGTTCCCACAAGGGCATACGGGAAGAGTCTTGCGGTTCCTCTGTGTTTTTCTCTGGCATTAAATTCTTTTACCCTACAGGCGCTTTTTTGGCCAAGTTGGATTACCCTGATTCTATGTTCGGAATAGGAGAGCTACTAGTTATTCTTGGGGTAGTGACGCTGATTTATGGGGGGAGGCGCCTTCCTCAGCTTGCGAGCCAATTCAAAAAATTCCGCGAAGGCTTTAAAAAGGGAATACGAGGGGACGACGATTCCCGCCCCATCCGGGATGTGGATGAGCTAAAGCCGAAGTAAACACCACTCCCCTCCCCGCTATGTTGACGATCTTTCAGGCGACACGCGACACGCGGGCCGTGGCTAAGCGTTTGAGTCTTATTCACAATGCCACGAGGAATTTTTCTCCGTCCCCCCTCTGTCGGCTCGTTCAACAATCCAAGCCCTTGAAATCACATCTCGTTTTCCTCCAGATCCGCGGGGCGCCTGAAAGGTAGTCAGCTTTCTAACATCAAGACAGTTGACCAAGGTACTTACGAAAGAAGTGGTTTATCGAGCGGTAGTAGGGAGTTGCGCCGCACGCCTTCGTGGGGGCACGGGACTTGTATTCCAATAGTTCGCCTAATCGTCAGGGAGGATTATGAGAAACGAGCGTGGCACCACACTGATGATGGTACTCATCGCCACTATGGTGTCGGGAATTCTTCTTCTCGCCGTTCTCGCCCTACTGACCCTTCAGAACAAGTCGCAAAAGAACGTCGAAATCCAGTCCGACCTGATCGACCTTCGCAACTACGTGGCCATGAACACGGATTGCACGCGGTCGGTCGTGCCACGCCCCTCTGCCTGTGACGTTGGCGGTCCAATCGATCTCCTGGCCCGTGACGGATCGCTGTTGGTCTCCGGAAACCCTGACTCCTACACGCTGATCGGCGGGAAGTACTTTCTGAGATCGAGCTGCGCCAATTGCCCAGGGTGCGCGAATGGAAAAAAAGTTTTGGTCGAGTTTATGATCGGAAGAATGGGTGCCTTGGGACCAGAGCCTCTACGGAACCCGCTAACCAAAAGGGTCGCCAATTGGCAGGATCTTTTCCGAGAGGTCCCCTTCGGATGTTTGATTCCATCTGCCTAAATTATGAACAAAATAGCCAGATATCGAATGGGTAATTCCGGAGAAGGACTGGTGGGAGTAATCGTCGCCGGATTTATCCTCTCGATAGCACTGGCCAGTTTTCTCCAATCCCAATCCAATACCGACAAGCAGCTTTCCCAGCTCCACCTTAGGCAAGACCTCGAGCAATTGCGTCGTTACGTACGGGCCTTCACGAGCTGCTCACGAACGATGATCCCCCTCCCTTCTGCCTGCCACGACGGCGGGAAGATCGAAGTTCGGCAACCCGACGGGAAGTTATTAATCTCCGACGACGGAAACACGCGCCTTGGAAGGTTTCAGGTCCAAGCAAAATGCCAGTCCCCTTCCTTCAACATTCAGGTAAAAACCGATGAAACAGGCGCGTGGAAGGATCTATTCGATGGAATTCCCTTTCGCTGTCAGGGCGGAGGCGGGCCCTCCCAATCAGGCTGCACCTACATTGGTCAAATCGATTCGAGCGAGGCTCCTATTTCATGCTCGACCCCAGCTGGATGTGGGTTGCCAGGGCAAGTCTTTCGAGAGGGAGGAAAAGAGTTTCAGCTCAAGGTGGGGTACGAAAAGCCCGTCGAGTCGATCGAGGTCGAAGTTCGCAACGCGAAGGGCGGCCGCTTCGATCCGAAGGGCGCCGAAACGGAAGCGCTAAGAACCACCCACCACAACACGTTGCGAACCCGGATTGCCGCCGCGGGGGCCAGTTATTTCTCTCCGGCGGAGAAGGACCTGCCGGAATTTCGGGACAACGTCCAATATCTAGTCCCCTTCCCAAGCTTCGTGCCGCCCAACGATTGGTACCAGGAGGAGTTAACTATCCGGGCAACCGGCAAGGTTAAGGATTCCGACGAGAAAATGATCTGCGAGGAAAAGCTATCGCTCTTTAGCCCGATCGTTCTGGATCTGAGCGGGAAGGAAAATCTAAAAACACTCTCGATTAGCGAGGCAGGAGTCCTTTTCGACCTCGATGCGAACGGCAGTACCGAGCGCGTCGGCTGGGTGGCACCGCCGGGAATATTGCTAGCAAGGGATCTCAACGGAAATGGAAAAATTGACGACGGTCGCGAGCTTTTCGGGCAAGCCACGCTCCTTCGCACGGGTCTTAAAGCCCCGAATGGTTACGAAGCCCTGAAGGATCTCGACACCGAGGGCCGGGGCTACCTCGACGAAGAACTTCCGGTCTTCAAGGAATTGCTCGGGTGGAGCGATCGGAATGCCAATGGAAAGTCGGAACCGGGCGAGCTCGTGCCGATTACGAAACTCGGGATTACTCGCCTCTCCGTCGCTTACCTGCGCGTTCCAGAGTTCGCCCATCCGGGGGAGAATCCGATTCTCTACCAATCTCGGTTTTTCGGTCCCAAGGCCTGCGGGTCCGAGGGGTGTCGAAGTTATGACGTCTTTTTTCTGAGCGTTCCTCTGTCCTCGCCAGAAATGTCGCGTTCGTCGCCGGAAACTATAACTCCGGCCGGAGCACCGAGCGTAGTAGCGAACCGCCTTTCCGTCATCCAGGGAGTCAATCCTTCCCGGGCAATCCAGTCAGGAAAGGTTAACGTTAAATCGATTTCCGTCACAAGCAATGACCCCAGATATAATCCGCATTTTACGGTTTCCCAATTTGGCCGGCTTCCGGATCTCCCGACAGGCTACGAGCCCAAGGGCCCGGATAATTTCGTATCCTTGGTGAGCAAATCGGGAGCGGCTTTGCCCGCGACCCATATTTCCGGAACCGAGATCCGCAAGGGAGACACCAGTTGCCTCCTGTCCGATCAATCTCCTCTCTATTTGGTGGCACAAAGAAGGGATCTCTATATCGCAAGGTTGGAAAAACCCTGCGACTCCATCACGGAAGGGTACATCGCTTACCGAAAAGTCCGAGTCGTCCCGCCCATGCCTTTCTAACTGCTAATTCTGGCCTCCGTTTGCATTCCTTTATAGGAACTAACGGAGGTAACCTTGAAAACTGTTCTTTTGTTTCTAATGTCACTAGTGGCCTTGTCCGCATGCCAGCGAAAGCAAGCAGCCTTGTCTCCCAAAAGCGAAACTTTTGAGCCTGCGAAAGAGAACGTCCAATCGCAACTCACTCTTCCCTTACAATTCGAAATCAAAGCACTCCCCGAGCCCCACCGTTATCAAGTGGAGCTTCAATGGCACGGCGGCGCTTCGCAGGCGGAAGGGTGGCAGCTCACGCGCGAAGATAGCCAAATGGAATCTAAATCGCTCATTAGCGGTGAGGAAGGCCTGAGGGAGTGGGTCGACCGTGAAGTCGAAGACGGGAGATCTTATCGCTACCTTCTGTGGAAAAATTCGAAAGACGGTCTAGTCCTTCATAGCCTAGTCACCGTGAAGATTCCCAAAGACACGGTAATCGAGGATACGCGAGAGGTTGCCGCACTTGAGGGGCAGGGCCGCCTTTTTTTAGGCAGTAAAGCACACCTTAAACCGTCCGCGAGCCTCTCGTTGTCTTTCCCTGAAATTCACTCCGATGGGGCCATCATCGAGGGACGGGGATTGCCGGTAAGTATCCGCGCGAGGAAAGCAACGGGTAAGCTCACTCTCGATATTCGAGGACAAAACGGAGCCGCCGGAAAAGATGGAAAAGAGGGGTCTCCGGGACAAAGGGGAAGAGACGGCCAGAATGCGACGACAAATCGCACCTGCCTAGCCCCCAATTGTCAGACGGTGGGAGGCTATCCGGCGCAATCCCTCGGGCGGCAGGACGAAATCGATGCCTACTACCAATTTGCGGAAACCCATTGGCCCAAGGAGAGTTCCGCTTACCGCAGTCTGTGGCGCTGCTCTCGTTCCGCTTCCGTTGGGGAGAATGGGGAAACGGGAGGTCAGGGAGAGAACGGGACGTCTGGCACGAACGGCGAGGACAGCTCTACTCTTTTCCTGGAAATCGCCGATACCCAAGGTCTTAAGATTCAAATCGAAAAAGCTTTTTCCCAAGGGGGACGCGGAGGGGCTGGAGGCCAAGGGGGAGCTGGCGGGCCCGGCGGAAAGTCGGGGCAGAACGAGGCGCGCAATATCTGTCCTCCTCTTTCTCCCCGAGACGGAAACGCAGGATCTCGAGGCACCACGGGGAGAAGAGGAGAAGACGGTTTTCCTGGAAAGATCGCTCCGCAATGTATTCGTTTGAATGGGGTCGAAGAAGGCGACTGTGAAACCTGGGAAGCCGACGTCAAGCGCTAGGGGTTTTTAACGTCGGTGTGAGGTGCACTTTCACCTTCACCTCGTCCGCCATCGTAATCGACAGAAACGAGGGCGAGGCAATTTGAAAGTCTTTCACTTTCAGCGTGAAGGAAAACAGGAAGTCCATCTTGCTTCCTGCACGCTTAATGTCCACTACCCCTGTTACCGGGCGAGTTACTCCGTGAAGGTTTAGCTCGCCCGTGAAATTCTCTTCTTTCGATTCAAAGTCCCCATCCGTAAAAGCCTGCGGAAGATTCAGTTTTTTTAAGTTAAAAGACGCTATCTTGAACTTTCCCGTTTCGAGATACTTTTCCTTCATGTGCTTATTGCGCAGCTCGATGCCCGTATCAATGGACTCGAGATCCAATTTCGCAGTACCCGTAAGGGCGAGCTTATTCACCTCGAATTGCCCGCTCATGGCGTCGGGCTTCTCTTCTGTCGTGCCGCGAATTTTCACAGCAGTCGGGTTTCCTATCGCCACGAATTCCACTGTTCCCGCTAGCGGTAACTGAAAATTAGCAGCCCAGCTCAACGACGCCAAAAGAGAAACAATCAAAAGTGTGTAAGCCATGATGCAATGCTAACCGATTCCGAGCTTGTGGGGAAGCAGGCTGAAGATTTCTTTGGTAAAGTAGCATTCACCCTCGGAGGCCCATCGTGATGCGATGCTTTCTTCTTTTTGTTTTTTCCACCTTCCTCCACGCCGCCACTCTGCCCGAAGCGGACAGCCATTTTGAGAGAAAGAGATACCAACTGGCGCTCCAGGGGTATGAAACGCTTCTGAAAAATTCGAGTCCAGAAGTACGCTTCAAGGCTCTCTATCGCTCTGTCGAATGTGAAGCCCTTCTCTTTCGATACGCGACGGGTCTCGAGCGGGCGTTCGGGGCCCCTTTGCCTTCGGATCCCCTTTGGCGCTTGCGGTTTTTGCTCTTACGATCGGAAATTGCGCGGCATTTTTTGAACCAATACCCGATGGCAAGCCCCGGCGAAAAAGAAGTGGGCAATTCCGATCTACTGCGGCAAACACCCGAGGAGTGGCACCAGCGCATCCACGAACTTTTTCAGGAGATCTACAAAGGAAGAGCCCTTGCCGTAAAGAGGCCACTCTCCGACGAATCCTACTTCATTGAAAGTCAGGGTTCAGACCCCAAGCTCTACGCCAATCTTTGGGATTTTTTCATCGACAGGGCAGTCAATTATTACCTTTCCTTTTCGCCCAAAACACCGGGTAAAAATCGGCCGCTTGCGAAATTGGCTCTCGAACCAAAAACACCGCTTCCGCTCAACTCTTCCGCGGGTCGGGCGGTACGCTGGCTCAGCTCGGGCGGCTCCAATCCGGAATACTTGGAAACCCAGCGCTTGCTGATCCCTGTCCACTACCCGGATCGCGTTGCACGGTGGAAAAAGATCGAGCGCGGAGAGGTTCAAATGGCGATGGCACTTGAGCAGGCGTTTCGCCGCTTGAAGCGGATAGCGCAAAAGTCTGTGGTAGGAGCGGAAGCCGCCGAGCTTTTTGTTCGCGCAAATGAGTTTGCGCGCGCCGTTAGCCTTTGCCAATCCGTGGAGACGAGTACGAACGGTACGTTGGGAGCACAGCAATGCTACCAATTGCGCTTACTCACCATTACTCCTCAGCTCACTTTGCAGACTCGCCCCTTGGGACCCGGCGAAAAAACCGGCATCACCATGGCGGTACGCAATTTAAGTAAGGTTCACTTCCGCATTGTCGCCACAGACACCGACGAGCTGATGAAGCTAGCACCGCGAAACAATTTTCCCGGTTTTTATCCTTTACGGAGAATCAGTGACGAAGCTCTAACGGTGTATCTGGCGAAGCCCCCCGTCGAGAATTGGAGCGAGACCATTTCCGAGAAAATCCCCCATGAGCCCCTGAAGACCGAATTAAAAGCTCTGCCCTCTCTCAAGGAGGGAGTCTACATTCTTCTTGCAAGCTCCGATCCTCGGTTCTTGCCCAAGCAAAGTCTTGTTGTGGGAGCCCCCTTAAACGTATCTCGCTTGCTGCTCCATGCAAGCGGCGGGTGGAGTGAAAAGGTTCCTGCCCTTCCGCCTCCCAAAGAAAAGAAAGCGGAAGGCTTTCATCTTTACGTAATTGACGGAGGTACCGGCGAGCCCGACCAGAGCAATGTTCAGGCGGTCTTGAGAAAGCAATGGAATAAAGTTGTCGAGGAGAAAAAGGCAACGGATAAGGAGGGGCATGCGGGTTTTCTAATCAGTTTTGCACGGGAAGGGATTTCTTGGAGTCTCGATGCCCTTGCCCGCAAGGGCCTTTCGGTATCCTGGCTTAACCGCGAAATCTCCGTCGACAAATATTTCCCGCCGCCTTTTGAGATTCGAATCGAATCCGATCGCATGATCTATAGGCCCGGGCAAACCATTCAAGCAAAGGTGACCGTGCTGAAGAGAAATGAGGAAGGATTCGAGCTCTACCGCGCCAATGGAAAAATCAATATAGAGCTTCGAGACTCAAACGGGGAGGAGGTGGGAAAGGGTGAAGCGCAATCCAATGCGTTCGGAAGTGCCGTTTTTTCCCTGCCTATTCCAACGGGCCGGCTCTTAGGCCAATATTCCCTTCAAGCAATCCTTCCCAATGAAGCCGATAAGCCGAGTTCGGTTCAGTCCATTCAAGTTGAAGAGTACAAACGCCCTGACTTCGAAATCATCTTAGACAAGGGAAAGGACGCCTGGACACTGGGCCAGATGGCGGAAGTCGCCGGAAAGGCGGCCTACCTCTTCGGGAAACCTGTGGATAAGGCGAAAGTCGCGTACCGGGTTTATCGACAGAATTTCTACCCTTTTTGGTGTTGGAGGGGAGGAAGAGGCCCTATCGACGGGGAAAAGGATTTAGTGCAGGAAGGGGAAACGGTTTCCAATAGCGAGGGCCGTTTTCGTTTTGAGTTTCGTGCCACTCAAGACGATCCCGTGACCGATTACATGGGGAGAGAGCTTCCCGTTCGCTTTTCCGTCGAGGTCGCGGCAAGGGATGCTTCGGGAAGAACACTCCAAGCGAGTCAAACTTACGCAGCGGGAAAGAACCCCTTTGTTTTTGAGATGAAGCCAAGTCGATCTTTTGGCGAGGCGGGCAAATCTGGGAATTCAATTCAAGTGCGTGCTTTGAATCCTAACGAAGAGCCCGTTACCGTCTCCGCCCATTACGCCGTTTATCGCCTCAGCCCTGTGGAGAACGCGGCGGCCGAAGACACAGAAAAACAATATGAAGCCGCGCCCGAGGGTGAAAAAGTAAAAGAGGGAGAAATTGTTACCTCCCCAAGTGGAGGCCGGATCGATCTCCCCGCCCTAACGGAAGGCCTTTACCGGATTAAAGTTTTCTCTACGGTAGGCAAAGCCAAAATCGAGGAAAAGCTTCTCTTCCCTGTCGCTTCCGATCGGCCTGCCCTTCCCGTGGAGGCTCTCTCTCTTTCCGATAAAGCGCAATACAGCGCGGGAGAAACGGCGGCCGTACTTCTTGGCTCCTCTCGTCTGAAGGGAAAAATCTTCATCCAATACTGGGTGGGGGAACAGCTTCTGAAGACCGAGATGTCCTCTACCGGACTGCAACTTCTTCGCCTGCCACTCACCGGGCCACTCAATCAGGGGGTGACGTTGCGATGGTTTGGCTCCTATCAATTTAAAGAGAGAAGGGGGGAGATTCCATTGCTAGTCACGCGAGAGGAGAAAAAGCTCGCCCTTCAATTCAAGCCCAAGACCCAATATTTTCCCGGTGAAAAAGGGAGTTGGGATCTGTCGGTGAAGGACTCCAGCGGAACCGACAAATTAGCGGAAGGAATCTTACGCGTTTACGACCGCGCACTCGATTATTATGCCGCTCCGGAGAACGATTGGCGCGCACAGCTCTATTCGCCCGTAGTCACCCGAGCGCCCGAAATGACCTCCTTGGGAGGAGTCGACGCCACCCAGCTTTTTGTTGAGCCCTCTCTTTGGCAAAAGCTACTTCACCTTACTCCTCCTAAGGATCCTCCTCCGGGATTTTCTCTGCCAACCTTGCGCTCGGCAAAAAGCCGTATGGCCTTTGCAATGAACGCAAGCCACGCTCGAATGGCTTTTTCGGGAGGAACGACGGAAAAAATGGAGATGATGGCGGATTCCGTGGCAGCCCCCGCACGACTTCAAGAGGGAGCTCTGAGCGCGAAGGCGCAAAGCACGAACGCGACGAGACAGAACTTCAATGAAACGGCCGTATTCCTTCCGCAACTAGAATTTGTAAAAGGTTCGGCAAAAGCCTCTTTTGCGCTTCCTGATTCGCTTACGAGCTGGCGAGCCTCTGTGGGAGTCCTTACGCCCTCAGGTCAATGGGCTTTCCAAACAGCAAATTTTTCAACCCAGAAAGATCTCATGACACGATTAGTGCTCCCGCGCTTTTGGCGGGAGGGCGATCAATCGCAAATTGGAGTACTGCTCGAGAACATGTCCGAAAAGGCGCTTCAGGGAACAATTCTGCTCTCGGTGAAAGCAGCGGAAAAACCTTTCGAAAACGACCTAGGCCTCACGCAGCTTTCTAAAGCCTTCACGGTCTTCCCGCACCAGCAAACCAAGCTCTTTTGGCCAGTCACTATTCCTTCTCGTCTGGGGGAAGTCACCGTCCAGGCAAAGGCAGATGCGGGGGAACTCCAGGACACTGAAAGGAAAAGTATTCCGATCCTTCCGTCGAAGGAAAGGCTCGTCGACTCCCAGCTCGTCGCGGTCGATAACAAAACTTCTCAGACTCTTACTCCTACGAAGCTCGGGCCCAGCGACTCCAGAGAACAAAGTATTTTGCAAGTCGACCCTCAGCTCTTTTCGGCTCTTTTGGCGAGCATCCCTCAACTCGTTCACTCTACTTGCCAGTCCACCGACGCCGTCCTTTATCGCTGGCTCCCAATGCGACTCATGCAGAGTCTCTATACAACCCAACCCGAGCTGAAGCGACTCGCGGAAAAATTACCTAAGCGCACTACCCCAATGCCCGCCTGGGAGGGAAATGATCCAAGACGCCAGGCACTTTTTGAAGAGACCCCCTGGCTTTCGATGAGTCGCGGAAACCCGACCGAGACCGATCTTTTGGATTTCTTGGATGCTAAACAGGTCGACAGCCTGGAGAAGGAGACTTTGCGCCAATTGAAAGGCTATCAACTTTCCAATGGCGCATTCCCCTGGTTTCCTGGAGGAGATGCCGATCCCTACGTCACACTCTCGGTACTTGCTGCTTTTGCCGAAGCTCGCGATTTCGGGTACCAGGCGCCTGAGGAAACGATCAAGCGTGCGTTCGACTACGCCTTGACTGAATTCACCCGAAGGCTCGATGGAAAATCCTATAATGTAAATCTTTCCCTCTATGCCGCTTACGTTCTTTCCTCCTACTTCGATACTGCATGGGGCGTAAACGCAAAAGCGCAGGTACGAAATTGGATGGACCTTGCGGATAAACATGTGGATGCGATGACGGCGCTGGGAAAAGCTTACGCCGCCTGGGCGTGGCGACGCCTTGGGGATGCCTCGAAGTCCGAATCTCTGCTTGATCAAGCGATGGACGGAACTAGAGAGGATGCGGTGGTGGGCGTGTACTGGCAGCCTGAAGCCTTGAGCTGGCTCTGGTACCACGATACACTCGATAAGCACACCTTCCTCTTACGAACGCTCTTGCGCTTGAGATCCAAAGACCCGCGGATAGCAGGCCTGACTCGCTGGCTCTTATTTCACCGCAAGGGAAATTCCTGGGCATCTCCCCGCGCATCGATTGGGGCGGTGTTTGCGTTAGCGGAAACTTTTCGCACACCGACGGGTCTCAGTGTTTCTGGCTCCATTCGCGTACAGTGGCTGCCGCAGGAGGAGACGCGGAAACTTGAAATCGATACGGTCCTGGACCAGCCCTGGCGCTGGCTCCGCGAAGGAGAAGTACCGACGGCGAAAATTGAGTACAAGGGAAATGGATTGGCCTTTGCCTCGTTGACCACGATCTTTACTTCCGTGAACCCGCCCCCTCCGTCGAAAGATCGTCTATTGCAATTGGAAAGGCGTTTTCTTGTAAAGACGGCGAAAGGATGGCTTCCCCTCAAGGAGGGAGACACCATTCGCGTGGGCGACGCAGTCCAGGTGCAAAATGTGGTAAAGAGCCGGAGCCAGTTCGAATACCTACAATTGCGATCGCCGCGGGGGGCGGGATTTGAGTCGGATGAACTTTCGAGCGGTTATAAATGGGACAAGATTGTCTATTACCGAGAGCCCCGAGATTCTAAGGAAAACTATTTCTTTTCTTGGATTCCTCAAGGGGAGTTTCGAATTTCGAGTCACTGGCATGCCGTCCTTCCCGGAGACTACCGAATTTCCTCAGCACAATTACAATCGATCTATGCTCCCGAAATGGCGGCTTATAGTCCCGGCATTCGCATCAAAGTCCGCGAGTAGCGAGATCGAGTTCAAGGAGGAGAATGGCCTGCAACTCCGTCGAGAACTCAGGATTGTTTTTCGCCTCGCTCCCAACGCTTTTCCGGCGTCCATCGCGTATCCTCCACGAGATGAGAAGATTCTTTTTTGACTCCGGCATTAGATTCGAGGGGGCACGCTCCCCCCGATCGGCAAAATATTGATCCAAAGTGCGCCGTGCAACTTTCAGCGCAATACTCTTAGACTCCACTCTCGTGCCATTTCGCAGCCAACTAATGGCGCATTTGCCCGCACTTTCCGAAATACACTCGAGCTTGATCTGCTCATAGCCGCCTCGTGAAAGATACCGCGTGATTTCGACACTCGGCACATCCGCTCTCGCAGCGACGGCTGAGGAAACTAACATTAAAAATAAAGCATTCATTTTAGTGAGCTCCTCCCTGGGTACTCACCGATCTAAATCCAAGCGCATGCTGTGTGCCGGTTCCTTGAGTGCTCCCCACCCGCTCAGTGCCCCCGTCCGCGAGAAAACTATTTTGGTTGTCCCGTCCCTGAAGGCCGGCAACGGTGCAAGAAGGCCTGTCGACTGTCGGTTGAGTTCCACATACCGCCCGCATTATTTTGGGATTCCTTCCAGCAATGATCGCAATACGAAACCGATTCGAGGGATGCTCGCCGTCATCTCCATCCTCCCCGCCGCCCGCCTGACAAAGAGGTTGCAGGCCGCGTCGGATAATGTTGAGGGCTGCCGTGCCTCGAATCCCTTCTCTCAAGAGCTTCACGCCAATTGTTTCCGCGGCCATCATGTCGGCGATTATTTCCGCGGAGTGCCCTGGAGTGACTCCTTGGAAATTATTGATGAAGCAAGCGGCAGCCGTCGTGAAAGGCTGGCGCTGAGAAAGCAGCGTTCTATCCGCGCCTATTTGGTGAGTAAGCTCATGTGCCACGAGGGGCCGCAACCTGTCGGTGAGCTGATCCGGAGCAATCGCGCCCAGGCTGGCAAGAAGGCCCGGACAGATGACGACAAACCCGCGGCCAACCGCCGCGAAGGCATTCGTGGCAAATCCAGTGGGCCCGCACGCTCTGAACCACGCGGCCATTCCCCCAGGATCTCCCAGAGGAGGAGTCAGGGAAAATTGCTGAGCCGCTAAGCGGCCTTTCAGCGAAATTTTTGTCTGCGCGCTGAACGGCTGTTCATCGATGGCGTTCATCAGTTCCGTTCGAATTTGCTCAAGCGACGCGCGCACTTTGGGAAGATTATTGCTCAAGAAGTTCAAGTATTGGCGAAATCTCCCATCGTCCACTCCCCTAGTAATGAGGTTTCTTAAGCTCCCCACGATTTGACCGGGCGAGGTTCCCGATGCGTTGAAAAATCCAGTGAGAAAATTTCTTTCTTGTTGTACTGCCGCTCTATCCACTTCAGCACCATTATTGCCACTACAAATACTGTCCGCCATGTTTCTACACGCGCCGGCGCCGGCATCTCCCGCGACATCCGTGGTACGCCCCCCGCCACCTTGTTCGCCTGGCGGATGGAACTCTTCTCTCGGCCCTCCAGCCCTTCCCGTTTCAACGGTTTGAGGATTATTTCGCCCGATGAGACCTCCTCCCCCTTGAGTGTCCGTCGCTCCCGGAAATCCGTTCGATTTCAGAAAACCATCAAACAACTGCTTCTTTTGCGGATCTTGAATTTGATCCACCACTCTTTGAAGGGCATTTCCCACTTGGCTCAAAGTTCCCTGTCTCGTGGCGCCTACCAACTGGTTCGTATTGGGATCGATCCCCAAGGGGCGAAACACATTTCGAAAGCGAGGATCTCGCTCCATAAGCTGGCCATTCACGAGAATGAGATTGGGGGAGTTTCTGACGCCTTGGAGTGTTCTAGCTCGGACAAACCCGGCGGGTGTGATGAGAAGACCGTTCCGAAGAACGATTCTTTCGGCCTGTGCAAAATTCACCGCAAGGGTGAAAAACGCCAAGCCCAAGCTCCACATCCATCCCGCAACCACGTCTACCTCTGCTACTAAAGTCTACTAGTACCTGTCGATGCAGCTTCGAGACCAACTTTGGCACCCCTAGGTGCCCTCTCGAAGTGGGGCATTTGGGATTGCGGACTTAGCTCCGTAGTCCGAGGGTCTTACCTGCGGCTCAGGGCTGTCGTATACCGAAACAGGTGAAGAGAATTCGCTTCACAGTGTGCGTGGAAAACATTGCTGCGAAACGTCATCCAACAATAAATTACTTTAAGTAAGTGAAGTTAAGTTACCGATAAGACTCAGGGAGACTTTTATGCCTAAGACCATCCTCTGCGTCGATGACGACAAACAGATTCGCGATCTGATTCAGTCCCACCTCGAAGCGAAAGGCTATCGAGTGATTACCTCCTCCGACGGCTGGGATTGCCTGCGTGAAATCATCGTAAAAAAGCCGGACCTCATCTTGATGGACGTCAACATGCCAAAGTTGGACGGCCTGAACACGCTCGACATGCTGAAGATGACCCGAATCGATAACCACATCCCCATCATCCTCGTCTCCGGCGAAGGAGATCGCGAGACAATCACGAAAGCAGCGAAGCTCGGAGCGGATGATTTTTTAGTGAAGCCTTTTTCTTTTGAGGAACTTGCGGCGAGAGTGGCAGCCCAGCTCTTCGCGATTCATTTCAATTTGCTTCCGGAACTCTTGAACCAAGCGGGAAAACTCTCGCCGAGCACCAACTTTCCAGGGCTCGATTTGAGCAAATACCACGACTGGCAGGCCTACGCCGTGCCCTATCAATCCGGGATCGAACTTTGCGTATTATTGCCGAAGACTTTGAATCCTAAAACCGCCGCCGCTCTAACCGAAGGCGAAGCCTGTCACCAAATCGTAATCCTTCAAAAGATGCGCACCCACTGGCGCTGCTCCTGGCCCCACGTCCGCGCAGCCTCATCCGCCGCCGCTTAACTGTTAAGTCTTTCCGTTGGGTCGTATGTGTAGGCTTGGGTGTCACTTAAATGAAGTGCCTCCACGCAATAGGTGTGAAAGGAAGAGTTAGCCATCCGGTTAGAGACTCTCTCTTTATCGACGTCCAAGAGAGCTTGGAGCAACTGGCTCTCGCCCTTCTTGAAATCCCTTGCTGCAACCAACGCCATTTCATGAATCTGTTGAATCTTTGTCTTGAAAACAGTCTTACCACGACTTTTTTGACCACACTGGAAGGCCACACGATCGACGATCAGAAGGTGAGTAAAGATTTTCGAGAAAAATAGCGAAGGAAGGCGATAGAGGGACGAAGAATTGAAAGACCATTCAACCGGCAAGAAAGTCCCGGAAATACCACGTCAACAAAATTCTGGTAGCAACCAAAGCAACCAACGTGTGGCGCTGCCGTAATGTGCCCGTCATTATGGGGGTAATTCACGCAGTGCTTTATATACCCACGGAAGGAATGTGCCGCTGGAAAAACGGTCGCGAATGCGAGCTCGGATTTCTGGGGTCAGATCGCCCAATGCTAGGAGTCCGCGCAATCCATCCGAGGCATTCCTAGGATCGGCTTCCGCCATCATTTGTTCCAGAACCACAAGCTTTCGTTCGCGGGAAACCTGGGTCTTCATAAGAAGTCCCACTGCGGTCTGCCGATCCTTAGACCCTGGATCGGCAACGAGGCGCAGTAAGACCTCGCCGGACTCCGTGCTTAAGGTGTCCTTAGCGTAAAGAAGCGTACCGAAGTCTCTTTTGCCGTCGACAAACCCTTGCATCACCTTTCTTTCAAAAGCGGCAGGCCAGGCCCCTTGCGCTAGAATCGCATCGCGGACGTCCCAGCTGACTTCGGGATTCGCCACGTGGTTAAGCATTGCTTCACGAATTCTATCTTGCTCCGCAGTTGTCGTTCCAGGATGGCTCATCCAAGCCTGCGCGAGATTTTTCAAAGTATATTTGTTGTTGGAGCGCGCCAAGCCCAAGGCCGCGTTCTTCTCTTGATCGGTTTGAAAGGGATGAGTTTCAAAAAAAAGGATGGCTACGCTCTTGTCCGATTCATTTTTGCTTAGCAATGTATCGAGTACCACCTTACGGCCCAAGGGAGTCTCCGCGCTGGAGTAAGCAATCAGCTTTAGGGCGGAATACTTGAGATCTTCAGAAAGAGTGATTTGAGCTATGCGAGAGGCAACGTCCACGGCTAAGGGAGCTATTTCCGGAAAGCGACTAAGCTGACCTTCCTCTAATGCGGTAAGCAGAAGCAGCTGAATTTTGGAGTCGGGTTCCTTTTCTACTGCTTCGGCAAGCCGGCGTGCCAAGGGCTCACTCAACACGGGTTTGCTCTTATACTCACTTTGAATCAGCTGCTCCAAGAACGTGCTTCGCGTCGCGGGGTCGGGAAGGTTCAAGTAGGGTCTGAGATCCGTAGGCGGGGGACCTACGGATAACTCTATGAGCTTTGCGAAAAGCTCCGCGCGCGCCGTTGGGTCGGAAATAATCTTCGTAAGCAAGAGCTCTGCAATGCTTTTCCCCTCGCTACGCAAAGGCTCCAATGCCTTGGCGGTGGCAAGAATAGAATCGGTCAAAACCGGTGTATGTTCGGAAGCATTTCGAAAAAGACCCTCGACTTGCATTAACTCCTGCGTTCGTCGCAAATTTCCTCTTCCGTAAACTTCTTGAATCAGCTTCTGCTGCCGGGGATCCTTGGTCTGAGCCTGGAGCTTTTCCCCAAAACCTGCCACCGCCAATTGGTTGTGAGGTTGCCGAGTTGCCACGAAGGGCTTGCCGAGAATAATCGCAGCGCTCAGCGCCCCATCGCCTTGGATGATTGGCGGAATATCGGAGGCGGCTAGCAGGCCCACGAAAGCTTCATGAGAAAGACTGCCTGAATTTAGGAGATAGATCTTACCGGGCTCCGCATTTTCGGGCGCTTTTCTTCCAGGAGGAATCACTACTATCCTATCGGCAAGACTTCCCTGGTTGAGCTCTGAGAGGTTAAAGCCAGAGGGGCACACCATTGCGTAAGACTGCCCAGCCTCCAAGTTTTCCCTTAAGCCCAAAAGGTAACTCCGAAAAGCCAGAGAGATAGCTCCAGAATATTCCACGCGGTAAGCCATCGAGATATTGGCCCCCTTTAGAACATTTCCCGCCACGAGATCTGTCACGAGAGAAGGAGCATGAGAGTTTCTCAACGCTGCTAAAGCAAAGGCCTTGGCCTGCTCTCGCGTAGAATGGCGGAGCTTAAGGGCCACCGGATCGGAATAGACCCCTGCTTCGGCGGCGTTCGCGCCGGCCCTCGCCATTTTTAAACTGAGATCGCCCACCTGAACTGGAACCCAGTCTCGGGGGGCTAGGAAGGCTTCGGCGTCCGATAACGTGCTTTGGTCGATTACCATCGGGAGTTTTCCGGATCTAGCTTTTTCCAAAAATCGGCGCCCTTGTCCGCCGCCCGCGAGGCCGACGTATAAATCTATGGGGCTCACCGGATCGAATTGATCTTCGTGAACAATGCGTACGCCGCTTAGACTCTCCCCTGGGTTCAGCGGCCGACCCAGTAGGGTCGACAACTTTCCCAGGACTCGATCGTTAACCAAGAGAGTGACCTCCACGTCCGCGGGCAAGCGACTCTTGAGATCGATCGCGGTGAGATAGCCCGCGGAGAGATCTCCAAACCCTCCACGATCGTGCTCCTCCGCGACATCGATTACGATTTTTCGTAGTGACTTTGGCCATTCGTTTTGAAAGTCGGGACGGGCGAGAGGGAGGCTAGGACCTGAACCGGCGGCTTGCTCCACTTGACGGCATAATTTGGATTTCAGTGCGTAAATGGGCGTGACCCAGAGCACAAGAAACACCAAGAACGGCATTAGAGCATTTTACCTGAAGGTGCCACCGCGCCTGCAATTGTCTTCATGGCAATGAATTCCTCGGAAATAAAATCCCGACGTTCCTTCGGATTCAGAAACTTCCAAAACTACAGATTAACAAAGCCAAGGGCATGCCCCCGTTGATGGAGTTGAGCAATGATCTGTATCCCATGTGCTGTTGCATTCAGAGAAATTGTTGAAAGCGGCGGTTCAATCACAATGACTTCCGAACAATGGATAAAAGAAAAAGAGCGATTTCTCAGATCCCCCTCGCTTTTTTTATAACCCAGTGTCCCGTGCTTCGATTGCAGAGATCCCTTTAGAACTTATTGAAGAGAAACTCTTCCGTTCCGGAAAAGTCAGCGCCGTAATACATCGCAACCTGCTTCAACATAAAGCGTAACTCATCCTAGAGCTGCGCACTTCGAAATAGCAGGCTACTCGAACTGAAAGCGGTAATCCGTGTAAAATGACGCCGGACCAAAAGATGACGGGCACATTTGCTCCATTAACTCGCAGGCAGAGCTAAATCGCGATGTCGACGAATTCCGTTGCCTTTAGAACGGCGCTTAGATGTGAGGATTCCCTGTCGTTTTCCATTTAGAATAGTCCCTATTAGGGTATTGCGTACCAGGAGCTGGTACGTGGCGACCAGCGTGGCGGTGGATACGCTTACCACGAGCAGAAAAGAAGGAAGCCCAGCCACGGACGTGAGAAGGAGAAGCTCCTGTAAAGCAAGAATGAGAGGCAGGTGCCAGAGATAACACCAATAAGCAGAATCAGAGAGGTACCGGATGACGCCCGAGTTCCCCAACGGAAGCGCAAGAATGGCGCCGATCAATCCAATAACCATTAACCAGGAGTAGAAAGCTGAACTCAAACAAGACACCAGATGAACGACTCGTGCGAGGGCTAGATTCTGCGACGAATGCAGCCCATACAACATGCAGGCAATGGAGAGGGGCAGAAAAACGAAAAGCCCGAATAGCATCTTGGTCGGAAACCCGTGGGATAACACCGTCAGCAAGCCCCGATCTCCCCAGGTAGTCCAACCGCCAAGAAAGAAGCATAGATAGTAGACAAGAATCATAGGGTTGATGAAAAAATCGTTCGGCATGTCGATCATTCCCCAGTACTTCATCGGCCAGAGCAACGGAGCCGTGAAGACCGCCAAGACTCCGACCGCGTAAGGACGGGCCAATACTCCCCTGAGCCGAACGAGAAGGAATTCAGACAGTCCTGGTGTGAACACATGGAAGAGCGCTACAACTCCATAGAGCGCCAAGAGGTAGTAGAGAAACCAGAAGTGCATGAGCGATAGACAATTCAGAAAATGGCCGGAAATGAAGTGGTCCAATAGCGCGCCATCCGGGCTGAGAAAGATACCGGAAGGAACTAATGAAGAAGTCCTCCCTTTGATCCACAAAGCTTGAAGAATGGGCTGAATGATAAGAATTGAGAAAGCAAGAGGGATACCGATTCTCAGCATACGGTTGCGAAGAAATAAATTTAGGCCCCTTCGCTCGTAGACCATCGCTCCGAAGAAGCCCGCCAGAAAAAAGAAGAGCTGCATTCGAAATCCCTTAATGCTCACGATAAGCAAGTCCGCAAAAACAGAGGGCGAAGGATCTCGGACGGGCCAGTAAGGGATATCGACGGAGGTGAATGCCATTGCTGAGTGCAAAAGAATTCCCAGAAACATCGCGATGGCCCGCAGAAGATCCAGGCCATAAATCCGTTCACGAGCGCGTGTACTCACGGCACTCGCGTCTTTCGCGCGCGAAGCGTGCAATGGACTCCCGTTGCCGGGCGCAACATGACGGAGGCTCGCGGATAGACAGGCTTATCCTTATTCAGCTCGAATCGATAGAGTGGGGCCAGGGTAGCAACGGCTAGCGCCGCTTCAACCATGCCGAATGTTTTTCCCACACAGTATCGTGGCCCGCCTCCAAACGGAAAATACGCATACTTCGGAATTTCCTTGGCGCTTTGACGGCTGAATCGGTCGGGATTAAATCGCGTGGGATCGTCGAAGTAGCGGGAGTCATAATGCATCACCCATTGGCTAGCGATGACGGTGGTCTGCGGTGGGATCTCATACCCGCCTAGCTCCACTGTTTCGACCGTCTCCCGCCCCAGCGCATAGATAGGAGGGAAAAGACGCATCGACTCTAGAAGAACTTGCTCGGTATACTTTAGCATTGGAATGTCCGCCAGGGTGGGAGAGCGCCCGTTAAGGACCTCTCTCAGCTCGGATAGAAGTTTTTCCTCCACGTCAGGATGACTGGCCAAAAGATACCAAGTCCAAGACAGCGCATTGGTCGTTGTTTCATGCCCGGCGAGAAAAACCGTCAGCGCTTCATCCCGTAACTGACGATCGGTCATCCCGGTGGAGTCCGACTCGTCTCTGGCCCTCATCAAGACGGAGAGAAGATCCGTTCCGATCGGATCTTTTCGTCGGGACGAAATCATCTCGTCTAGAATAAATTCCAGCCCGCGAACCGCCCGACGCATTTTAAGGTTTTCCGGAGTGGGGAAAATATAGGGAAGAGATGCAGAGCCGATGAGCCTGCGCTCAAAGTAGTCCACGAACACATCGATGAATCTTGCGACTTGCTTGGAATAACTTCCCGCATCGACATTGAGCATCGCCTCGGAAACCGTGCCGAGAGTTAGGCGCATCATCTCCGCATGAAGATCTTTCTCCTCTCCATCCCTCCAACCTTCCAGGAGGCGCTGCGTATGCAGCGCCATGATACCAGCGTAGGACTCCATGTGCTGACGATTAAAGGAAGGCTGGACCAACCGTCTCTGTCGCGACCAGAATTCTCCATCGCTTGTAAAGAGCCCATTGCCAACAATGGGGCGGAGCAGGCGCTGCACGTAAGGCTTTATGTACTTTTTATGATCGGTGACGAGCATTTTCTCGACGAGTGCGGGATCGCTAATGAGAATCAGCCTTCGTGGTCCCAGTCGATAAGAGGCGATGTCGCCAAAGTCCGCGGCCACCTTTCTAAAAAATGCAAGCATGTCCTTTCGAAACTCGGGAAGGCTTCCGAGTAACCAGTGCCCCTTAGGACCGGGAGGCGATTTGTAAACGCGTGCCTTCACCATTCCCTCAAGAAAGAAAGCATTGGGCGAGTGCGTTTTCTAAAAACTGAGAATAACAGCTCAAGGCGCTCCGCCCGACCTCGATGAGCTGAGGAAGTGAGTCGGGCCTACCCTTAAGAAGCTTCTGCAAAAGAAACCTATTGAGTTGGGTATGCCCCACATCGAGCTCAATGTGATGCGAGAGAAAAGAGAGGTGTTTGATAACATCCTTCCCTAGTTTCTCCCCAGTTAGTTTGAATAGGTACGGCCCGTAAACAATGGAGAGTCGCTCTATCTCATACTCGATCGCGACTTGGCAGAAGGGGAGCTTTCCGCGCACAGTCGATTCATGCAAGTCTCGATAAGCCCGAACTCCGGACGGCCAATCCCTTTCGAGTAGTGCGCCAGAGTCCAAATGCGGTGAATAAATACCATTCCACCACTCGATGAGATTTCGGGCGTCATTAAGAAACAAAAGGTGATGCCCCATTTCATGTATCGAATGCTTCACCAGATGATCCCCGACCTCGATTTCCCCCATTCCTCGGGTGGCTTCGCCCGCTT